>JALRIQ010000001.1 GCA_023277325.1 Bacteroidia bacterium
AGTGCCGACTTCCAATTGATTACGCCCATCCATATAGAAATGGGAGAAATCGCCTATGGAATTTCAGCAGGCTATGGGGAACTGCGCCTTACCGTCAGAACCTGGACCCAAGAGTTTATGCATGAACTATCAAAAGGAGTCATGCGTCTAGCCAAAGAAGCTTCAGAAAAATACAATATGCTCATCTCGGATGAATGGTCGCATGAGTTTAGTGCGAATGAAAATCAGGATGCAGCCGTTTTACAAGTGGTTCAGGCAGCCGAAAAACTCAATTATCCGCTCAAGGAACGCAACTGCCCTTTTAAATGGGGAGAAGACTTCGGACTATTCACCCAGAATTTTCCCGGGGCCATGTTTGGGATTGGTTCTGGAGAAGATTGTCCGGCTTTGCACAATCCCGATTACGATTTCCCGGATGAACTCATTCATTCTGGAGCTTCCTTGTTTTATTCCATCTGTCAAAATTTAGTCAATGACCCAACCGTTTAGTACGTCATTTATAGAAATCAGCGCTTCGGCACTTGCCCATAATCTCAAATACATTCAGCGTGTTATTCGCAAGAATGTCCAAATCTCCAGCGTGGTGAAAGGCAATGCCTATGGCCATGGTATTGAATTGTATATCCCCCTGGCCGAAAAATGCGGATTTAACCATTTTTCAGTTTTCAGTGCCGATGAAGCCAGAAGGGTTTACCACTCAAGCAAAGCCAATAGTACCATCATGATCATGGGCCATGTGGAAGAAGAACAATTGGATTGGGCTGTGGCACATAATGTTGAATTCTACGTTTTTGAGATGGACCGACTAGAACAGGCTGTTCATTTTGCTAAAAAGCATAACAAGCCAGCAAAAGTTCATCTTGAAGTAGAAACCGGGATGAACCGGACAGGGTTTAATTTAGTGGAACTGGAAGAGGCCCTCAAATTCATGGAAGAAAATCAAGAGTGGTTGATTTTCCAAGGCTTGTGCAGTCATTTTGCTGGTGCTGAAAGTGTGGCCAATTATTACCGCATCAAACAGCAACAAAAACAATTTGAGAAAGCACAAAAGATTGTGAGCACTTTTTCCATACCGCCCAATCAAGTGCATATTGCCTGTTCTGCTGCTGCATTGCGCTATCCTAAAACTCAAATGGACATGGTTCGCCTGGGTATCCTCCAATACGGCTTTTTCCCTACCAATGAAGTGCTGATTGAATACCTCACACGTAAAAAAGTAAAAAAAGACCCACTGCGCCGACTCATCAGCTGGAAAAGCACGGTGATGGATATTAAGAAGGTAAATAAGGGCGAATTTATCGGCTACGGTACTTCCTACCTGGCAGGTGATGATTGCACCATTGCGACCATCCCAGTTGGGTATAGCAATGGATTTAGCCGTTCGTTAAGCAATTCGGGTCGTGTGCTCATACATGGCGAACGTGTTCCTGTTGTGGGCACCGTCAATATGAATATGATGACCGTAGACATCACCAAGATGGAAGGTGTAAAAAAAGGCGATGAGGTGGTATTAATCGGTAAACAAGG
>JALRIQ010000002.1 GCA_023277325.1 Bacteroidia bacterium
TAAAAGAACCTGCAGCCCACTTTCTGTTTCTATCAAGTGTTTGCTGCCCGTTACTACGCGGGCAGCCCCATAAAAGCTTAATCGCATGAAATCTTATTCCAATGTGAAGGCTGAAGTAAACACCAATGCGCCATCGATATATACCTCTACACCGTAGGTTCCTGGCTCCAGTGGTGTACTTTCATCTTCCCATTCCAAGCACATTTCCACAGAATTACCTTCGTAATCTATTTGCCTATTTGCAGTGGCCGTCATTTCCTGACCATTGTCTTTATTGATAAATGTGCCATTACTAATTCCCGCGAGCACTTTACCATTATCGGCTACCAGACGAAGGCTAATGACTTTAGGACCTCGAGAGGCTACCGCATTTTCCAAAACGCTAAAGCAAGCCTCAATTTTCTCCGTGCGTTTAGCCAAAGAGGTAGCCACATATTTTCCGCCTATGGCGCGTTTCTTCATTGAAGTAACGGCGACACGGTCTACACGAAGCTGTTCTGCTACCTTTAAGCGAGCCTCCAAGCGATTTTTAACCGATACATTGGTATTGAGCTCTACTGCCAGAGAATCATTTTCATTTTGAAGACGCTGGTTTTCAAGGATTAAACGATCAATTTCTTCGAGGTATTTATCCTTTAATGCTTTCAACTTCTCGAGTTCTGCGCGTAATTCAGCATTCATGTTGGATGACTTGTTATTGCGGCTTTGAAGCGCTTTGATTCTACTTTCCTGAAGGGCGATTTTTTCATTCGCGTCATCAAGCAAGCTATCCAATTGCTCCGAACGTCCTCGGTATTGTTCCAATTCCGCCTTAGTTAGCGACAATTGCCTATCAACCTCTGCCATATCCACAGCCATACTATCCACCGTAGTTTCATGAATAGCTGCTTCTTTTCCCTTATCATACCATTGGTACAAGTTTAAAATAAGTGACAGAAGCAAAAGGGCAATTAATACAACGCGGGTTGTATTGCTGTTTTGCTCTGAATTCGGATCTGTTTGAGGAGTATTTTCTTCTATTTGCATTATTTTTCAATTACGCTCCTCAATACTACCAAATTACCGCCATATTTTTTAACGTTTTTTATCTTATTGAAGATGTGGCAGCTTAGATTTCGACTGAAGTACCACAGTTATCAAAAAGAGAATCCACCCTTTCCATTTGGGTGATATTAAAAAGATTTTCCATGGGTAAGTCTTACTAGATAGCGCCTAAGACTTCCAAAAGGCCGGATTAACTTGAAAAATAAAATCGTTTTTTCCTCTGCCCCAAAAACAGCTTGCAGACTTCTCCCCACCCTCAGACGCAGCGAAAAATTCTTTTTCCAGTTTTTCGCATAGGTAGATTCGGCTACCGCTCTCGAATATTTTCCCCTTAAAAAAGGTTCAAATGCCTCATAAGCCAATTTTGCGCCATGCAAGGCCATGCTCATCCCATTTCCGCTTAACGGAGGAATTAATCCAGCAGCATCTCCTATATATACCACATGATCGATAATTTGCTTTTTAGGTTGAAAAGAAAAGCGGGAAATGACAACAGGCTTTTCATATAAAAATTCCGCCTCCTGAAAGATTTTGGCGAGATGCGGGTTTTTTGCCAAAACATGCTGCTCCAGGGCTTCTATACTACCCTCTGCTTTTAGATCATCGGCATGAGCCAGGTAACATAAACAGGCCTTCCCCTCTTCAATGGCCGACATGCCACAGTAGCCATTTTTAAAGTTATGCAATACAATTTCTGATGGGTTTACTGGATAGCGTATATGGTACTTCACCGCTAAATAAGGCTCCTTCTTTTTCATAAAAGAACGATTCAACCAGCTATCTAGCTTGCTTCGTTTGCCATGAGCCGAAAACAATAAGGTACCCGAATAGTGCTGATCTGACGTGAATAAGGTAAAGCCCAGACCTTCAGTATACTCCCATTTTTTTACCTCTGTACCCTCAAAAACAGTCACTCCAAAGGTTTCAGCTCGCTGTTTCATCAGTTTATCGAGGGTATAACGACTTATCCCGAAGCCCCCCAACTCCAGTGGCTCATGAAGCATATTTCCTTTTGGATCACTGATGCTCAGCTGATTGATTTTTGGCAATTCAAGCTCAGAAAGTGGGATTCCTAATGCAGAAATGAATTCCCAGGATTCATTGGAAATATATTCCCCACAAACCTTATGGAAGGGATAGTGTTCTTTTTCAAAAAGCGCCACCCGGTGCTGTTTCTGCGCAAATTGAATCGCCGTCGCCAGTCCGGCTAAGCCTCCACCAACAATTAAGATATCGAACTTATTCTCTTTCATTGCGTACCACGAGCATCCAGCGAAAAGCCCAATGCCAGCTTAGATTAGCGGTGAAATGAAACGCATTTAATGCACTTAGCCAATCCATTTTACTGAATCCACGACGAACAGAAGCGGGTGCATCGTTTTTTACGAGATACGATTTTGAAAAAAGCACGGTCAGAAGAGCAATTGATTTTTCCGCGAGAATATGACGCTGTAAATCATTCACAAAAAAATGGGCGGCATGTTTTCGGTTCCAATCCAGGTATAGGGTAATTTCCTTTGCACTCAGGTGGTGGCAAAACAAGCTGGAAAAGCAGATATCAATTTTACGTTCAGGTGTAAAGTCGCGGTAATCAGCACAAAAAAAAGAAATCTCAGGAAAATCTTCACTTGCCTCTTGCGCAAAAGCGATACAATCTGGCTTTAAATCTACACCCACAAAACGTGCATTTATGCCTTGTTCGCGGCAGTATCTAGCCAAATCGCGTAAATTATCGCCTCCACCTGACGCGAGTTCCACCACGAAAAGTTCATCAGGCATTATGGAAGGAAGACTTTTTAGAAAAGCCTTCCGATTTAGGGCATGTCCGCCGAGCAGACGGTTAATCGTTTCCAGCTCACGTAAATTTTGATAGAGATCAGCTTGCGGTATATTTTCCGCATCCAATAATTCCTTTTCTGTAGAGCGTGCTTTCATACCTTCAGGTAAACGGCTTCCATTGTGAGACCCGGCCCGAATGCAAGTCCGAGAATTTCATTCGCTCCCTTTTTCTCCCATTCCTCTTTCAAAACAAACAGAATACTTGGTGAAGACATGTTTCCATACTTACGAAGTACTTCATAGCTCGATTCCATCTGACTGTCAGACAGCTGTAATTCATCCGCTACGGCTTCCAAAATCTTCTTACCACCTGGATGGATGGCGAAATTTGTAAGATTTGCTAAAGGAATTCCTAGCTCTCGGCAGCGGCGAGCAAGGGTTTCTTTTAGTCCTTCCCGCAGCTTGACCGGCACTTGACGGCTTAGCTGCATTAGGAATCCGTTTTCATCAAGATCCCACGCCATATCTGCCTTTCCGCTATGGTTTGCGGAAGTGAAAAATGATAACAGTTCCAAACCTTTAGAATCACCATCAAGCATAACGGCAGCAGCTCCATCGGCAAAAAGACTGGCGCTACTCAAGTTTTCGATGGTATAGTTCCTTTGAAAATGCAAGGTGCATAATTCGACACAGACCAAAACTACTTTGGCCTTTGGTTCTGCTTTTATGATCCAATCTGCAAGCCGCAGTCCATGGATAGCCGCATAACAGCCCATAAAATTAACGGTAGCCTTTTGTAAATCTGGCGACAAATTAAGCTCCTCTTGAAGGATTGTTTCCAAGCCAGGAGCTGCCAATCCGGTGCAGGAAACGGTAATCAGATGGGTCATATTCGCGTATCCATCCAATTGTCTAATCGCATCCATGGCTAGTGCTGGTGCCAGCTGAAAATACTTGGCCATACGCTCCTGCATTTTGGGTTCATGTCCATTGAAGAACAAAGGTAGTGTTGGCTCAGATTGGAAATCAGCCAGGACGGAATGCCTGCTTTCTATGCGCGTGTCGGCATATACCTGGTTCACTGCAAAAGACTTCTGGTAGGTCGATTGCATATAAGCAGCGATTTCTTCCTGACTGTTTTTAATCGCAGGAAGCGCCGTTTTTATTTCGCGTATTCTCGTCATTATTGGCTGAGTATAAAACTCAAGTAGCACAAGTTAAGGCAAAGTGACGCCAAAAGGTTCATGCGCATCGCATGATCGAAATTGGCCGCACGTTCATCCTTCCATACCTGAACAAACCAGTAGCAAAAATAGATTGTTACTGGCACTAAAAAGAGTTGCAAAACCCAGAAGGACCTGACAAAATCTCTTTCTTGAAAATGCATCCATCCTGCTATGTTAGCCAAAAGGAAACAAACAGCAGTGAAGATAAAGGTACCTCTGTACCCGAGGAGCATGCTTAATGTTTTTACATGATCTCTTTTGTCGGCCTCATGCTGATAAATCTGGGTAAGCGGGTAAACAGCACCTAATAAAAGAGAAGTCATTAATTTGGCCCAAAGCTGATGACCAGCCACCGCTTGCGTTGAATGCTCGCCAAACAAGCCGGTTTGTACCGTCCAGTAAATAAAAGCCCCTTGAAAAAAGGCAACCCACAAAAACCCAGCAATTGGATATCTTTTTATCCGGGTTTTCCGATTGGAATATAGACGGGAAGCTAGAATATAGGCCAGTACCTGTGTTGCGAACAGCCAGGAAAATAGCATAGAAAGCAACACGGCTGCGATGTCCATTGCATTAACCAACCAAAAAAGTTCTTTGGTTGCCAATGGCGGAGATTTTAGTCCACCAATACTCTCAGTATCCCTGTCGTGGTAGCTATTGTACCCATTGCTTGCCGGGTAAACGAGCAAATGCAGAATAGCAAACACACCAATAAGCTGCATCAAACCCGCTTGTGGCGCTTGGCTCCATGCAAATAAGAAAACAGGAAGCAGAAAGACAGAAAAGGGAATCCGTAACAGGATAAGGGTTTCCTTCTTTATCACGTGTTTTTGTTTCTATCGGCTAAGGAAGCAAAAATTCAGCAATAAGAACAAGTTGAACGAATCAAATCGACTAAAATTCCTTAGTTCCGTTTGTTCTTTTCGGCCTGGGCATCAGCAATCAATTTGGCTTTTTGATCTTCCGCCTCTTTGATCAGTGCATTGCCTTTTTTCTCAGCTTCCGCATTCAGCATATCTGCCTTGAGCTTGGCTTCTTGTTTCAACTTATCTCCTGCCTTTTCCGCAGCCAGTTTTTTAATCGGGTTTGATCCTGCCTGCTTCAGAAGCTCTGCTGCTTGTTTGTCGGCTTCTGCCTTGAGGGCATTGCCTTGCTTTTCTGCCTCGGCTTTTAGCATATCTGCCTTTTTACGGGCTTCTTCAATCAATTGATCTCCTTTTGCAGAAGCTTTGTTGATCAATTCCTGCGCTAATTCGTCTACCTTCTTCTTCACCTCCTCTTTTTTCTCGTCAATTACTTTCTTGACTTCCTCCTTCACCTGATTTTCGAGGTTTTCTTTGATTTCATTGAAGCTTGTAGTGATTTTCGGCGATTTGATTGTGCCACCCAAATGTGCATTGATGGTTAACTTATCTCCTACCCCAGCATTAATACCCAGCTTATTGGCTTCTCCCAGCATTCTCTGGATAGCAGAATTGCCCGCACCGCCTAAAATAGACTTTGGCACAGTGAGCTTTAGCTTATAATTAATCAACTGATCAAAAGTGGTATAGCCATTTTCTTCCACAGCCAAAAGCATATCATTTAACTTGAGGTTAACAGGGTTTTTCAAGCTCACTTTTCCATCTTGAATAGTATAAGAAATATTGGTTTGACCAATATTTATTGTCTTCAATGCATCCAATTGCAGCTTGTCTGCCAATGCATTTGTTGGTTGAAATCCAGACAATACAGCCTCAGCTGTCTTCAGAAATCCAGAGCTGCTGATTGATGAAAGCACTGGGGTCATGTCTTTATTCAATAAACTGAACAAATCAGTACTCAAATTCATGCTACCCGAGAGGTGTTCGGCTATTGGTGCTAAGATTTGAACTGTATTGATATACTGGAAAGTTTCTGTAATCCCCACGTCCTGGAGTCCAAGTTTCATGGCAGTTTTTGGCTGCTCTGGGTTTTTAGAATCGTAGGTGCCTTCCATGGTTACTTTTCCGCCGAAGATGCCCATTTCTACTCCATTAAAGTAAAGCACCTGCTCTTTGATCTGGGCCGCACCTTTCACTTCATTCAAAGTGAGGTTATCATACAGCACCTTATCCATATTTAAATTCAGATCGAATAGGATGTTTTCAGGAACAACAAAAGCCTCAAGCTCCATGGTATCATTAGGAGCTGGTGCTTCAACCTGCTCTTCTCCTTCTTCACTTAAAAAGGCATTGCAATCCAATAAACCAGCACTTACATCCAATCGTCCAGTAAGAACCTCACCTTCTTTGAACAAGAAGGCCAGGTAGTTCGACATTTCTCCACTCGCCTTAAAGTCGCTATGGCCATATTTGGCGATTAACGATTGAAGGTTTAAGGTTTTTGGACTAAACGCTAATCCTAAGTTAACCAATTCATAAGGCAAACTTTGTCCGTCGCTATAAACCAGGTTTTGCACATTAAGAAAGCCGCTTGCATTCATGGCTTCATAGTTATCTCCTTCGAAGCTGCTTACATTTCCTTTTGCTGAAAAATCAGCCTGAACACGTCCGGCCAGTTTTGTTCCTTCGTCAAGCGGAATCAAATTCTCGACATTCTCCAACATCACCAATCCGCGAGCTGCCATTTCCACATAAGGTTGCGACAGTGGTTTGGTAAGCAATAAACGCATATCGAAGGGCTCCTTTCCAAACAAGAAATGAAGCTTCTGAAGGTTTACCACCGTATGATCAAGCTGTCCATCGGCATTATTCACCCGAAACAAGACTTGAATGTCGGAGAGTTTTTCAGGTAAGTCAGGGTAATTGAAAGTACCATTTTCGACCATCAGCTCCACTTCAAAGGCCGGGTAGATTTCCAATTCAGTATTTAACACCCCCTTCAGGTTCATATCCAATGCGGTGTTTCCGCTGGTTTGCACATTGGTAAAATCATGGGTGTAGATACTTGGAACGAGGGAGAGAATTTCTTTTAAGCTTGTTTTTTTACTAATCACCCTTAAATCCATGCTCATATTATCGTCGGGCATGGCCAAGAAACCATCTAGTCCGATTTCAAGGGCATTAAGGCGGAGTGTGTTTTCTTTAAAGTCGAAACGCATTGCGGGCATATTGATACCGATATCGCATTTCATTTCTGTATTGACCTTATTCAAGTAAGGAATGCCTTCCCTAATATAGGTAAGCGTTTGAATTTCGGTCAGCGTTTCGAGGATAAAATCATCCTGACTAAAATCACCTTTTCCGCTATGGTTGAGTCCTATTAATTCTGCCGACATATCCGATTCCAGGTCATCATATTCTACCCGCCCATTGCGGATTTCATAGCGTTTTAAACTCACCTTAAATGGTGTAGTCGTTTCTGAGTCTGCACTGGTATCTGGAGTTTCTTCGTCTGCTGGTTTTGTAATGTCCCAATTGGCTCTTCCATCTGCCAAAACACGGGCATGTATTATCGGTTCATCCAATACGATTGAGCGGATATGTATTTCATCACCCTTTAATACACTCATAATATCGAGTGTTGCCTGGAAGGATTTCATTTTCAATAAGGTATCTCCTTCGGAATCACCTCCAT
The DNA here is from genome assembly GCA_023277325.1 of Bacteroidia bacterium. Taxonomy (GTDB): domain Bacteria; phylum Bacteroidota; class Bacteroidia; order UBA8524; family UBA8524; genus UBA8524. Next base: position 7,608 of record JALRIQ010000002.1, read on the forward strand.
TCACTACTTCAATCGCGTCGATTTGGAGACTGAGGTTGGGGAAACTCCGAATTAGGCTCAAGCCAATATTCTCATCGAATTCTACCGTGGCAGTCAACTCTTCATTCACCGCTTTTTTAATTGACTTTACGATGGTACCCTTAAAGAATATAGGTACTGCAATGATGAGCCCTAAAAAAATGCCCAAAAGAATTAGAAAGATGAAGAGGAGTTTTTTCATGAAAATGAATTTGAAGTAAAATTAAGGGATTCCTTCCTGCTTATGGCAGACATCCTGCCAAATTCAAAAAAAAGTCCGAATGACGAATCATCCGGACTTTAATTTATTGTTAAGTAGGTTTTATTCCGTAATTACCAATGTTTTCTGCCATTCATGTTTGGCATCATCACTGATGAGCAACATGTAGGAACCAGCTGGAACATTCAGATTGAAAGAATGAATGCTTTCTCCTGGATTCAATTGAAGTGATCTATGTTCAATTAGTTTTCCGGCAATGTCCATAATGCGCAATTGAACCGTTTTTGCCTCAATCACCTCAAGATCCAAGTTGAAATTCCCATTGCTTGGATTCGGGTATACATTCCAGCCTCGCGCTAATTCCCATGGCTCCTGACCGACCATCCATGCTTCGAGAGGGTCCGAAGTATTTGAGCATCCAAATCCATTGGTAATTTTTACCACATAGACGCCACTGGCTACCATGGTATGATTCCGGTTAATGGCAGATGGAATTACAACACCATCCAAGGTCCATTCATAGAAAGCCGCCGTCTCAGAACTTTGTAAGGAATTTCCCGTGCGTTGAATCGTGGGTTTAATCGGCGTATTGCTCACCGTAATCACGTCGGTTGCGGAGTTGCTGCATCCATTTGCGTCTGTATAGGTATAAGTAATGGTGTGCCCACCAAAACCTGCCAATACAGGGTCGAATTGGTTATTCACCACCGATGTTCCTGAATAAGTTCCTCCTAAGGGCAAACCTCCTTCTAAGGTGAATGGATCTTTGTTAATGCAGGTATTTGGCTCTTTTAAGAAAAGTGTAACTGTTGGCCCATTATTGAGCTGCATGATGACCTCATTTGACATCACGGGTGTCGGAAATGCGCAAGAATCGTTGCTCGACATAGCGCATGAAACCGTATCATTCATATTTAGTGTAGATGAGATAAATGTAGCACTATTTGAGCCTACTGCAATTCCATTTACCATCCATTGATAACTCGGACTCGTGCCTCCAATCGTTGGCGTTGCGGTGAAGGTCACATTTGCACCTGCACAAGTAGGATTTGCACTTGCGGCAATACTAACACTTGGTTGTGAAGCCGCATTCACTGTGATATAACTTGATTTTGTTTCTGTATCACTTCCTAATGCATTACTTGCTATCAAGGTAACCGCATAAGTACCGGGTGCCGTAAAGCGCACCACTGGGTTCTGAGAGGTATCTCCTGTATTGTCAACAAAGCTGACCGTATTCGGTGCAAAACTCCATTTCCATTCAGTAGGATCAAATGCTGACATATCAGTGAAAGTCACTTTATTCGGCTCACAGGTTACCTGTTGCGATACAGTGAAGTCGGCAGCAGGTTTCTGCGCCGCAAAAGCGTCAGAAGAAAATAAGCCACGCCCATGCGTAGCTGCAATAACCATCATGTCTGAAGGACGAATTTGCAGCATATCTACACGTGTATTGGCTAACCCAGCGCTGCTGCTGGTCCATGACGGATTCGTTGCCGAGATGTCTCCACAGGTCCAGATACCTAAGTCAGTAGCTACAATTACCTCATATCTATCATTCGGATTAAATAAAGCCCAGCGAACTGGTACATTAGGTAAATCCCCTTCAATACTGCTCCAATTGGTTCCTCCATCATTGGTATACCAAACGGAAACAACACCATAATTAAAGAATGTAACGATCAGCTCATCGTCATCCGCACCTATTTCGATACACGACACTGTACCCACAGGCATAATAGCCCCTGTGATTTCTGTTACCGAATAAGAACCATTGGCATTACTCACTTTATAAACTTCACCCACATCGCTTCCTACAAAGACAGAGCTTGAATAGGGAGAACAGCGGATATGACTTGCATCATCGCTCATTCCCGTCACGGTAATTGTTTCAGGCGACGCTGGAGACCCTGTCACATTTCTTACTCTCCAAATTGTTCCGGAACCTTTACCACTGTACAGTACATTATCGTCATCGTGGTAATCGGCTGTATTGATGAACTTACCTGTATTATTATCCTCTATCAAACTTCCTGGAAAGGTCATTCCTGAGTTGGTTGACTTATAGAAGTTATTGTACACATAAGAACAGATAGCAACACTTGAATTGTCCTGATCAATAAAGCAGAAACCTCCATCTCCCCCAAAAACACGAACAGTAGAATTCACGCCTGCCGTGCTATAACGCTGGGTTCCGTTATCCTGAGACCCTGCCAAAAAGTAGTGAGATCCGGAAGCCGGCCCCATGGCACATGAATAATATTGCGTTACGTTATAGTCCTTATTTCTATCGTCAATCACATCATTATTCTGCGCTGTAGAAATTGAGCTGGAGTAGAATACACCGCCGTCATTTCCAAAAATTACGGTTGAAGAGCTTCCCGGCTTAAAGCGAATTGCATGTTGATCTGCATGCACCAAAGAGCAATCTAGGTTAAAGAGGTTATTATTATTCGACCATTTAGAAATTTGCGACCAGGAAGAAGCGCCATTTGTAGAACGAAAGAGGTCTATACCTCCAGCAATCACAACATTGGCATCATTTGGATCTACAGCTATCACTAAATCATACCATGCCTGTCCACGTGTAAAATCCGTATTCGGGATACCATTATCGGCATCACTTGGCTCATTCATGCCCGACCAATTATTTCCGTAATCGGTTGTTTTGATAATGGCATGACATTCATTTTGGTTTTCGATAATGGCATAAACTGTATTGGAGTCGGAAGGTGCACAAGCAATCGCTACGCGACCGTTCCCATTGGTGACTGATACGGATTCTTTCACAGTCCAGGTACTTCCATCACTTGAAGAAAGTACACGGCCGCCACCTTTATCTGAAGCAGAATATGAATTTGCTTTGGTACCCGCCCAAAGTTGATTGTTTGCTCCGATTTCTAGGTCGGCAGCAATGAATTTAATCGTTTGCCCGGGAACCGCAGGAGATACATTGGTAAAAGAAGCGCCTCCATTGGTTGAACGGCGAATTCCCGCAGAAGTTAGCCCATGAAAACTTCCTCCGTAATAACGTCCATCTACAGCAGCATAAACAACTCCCTCAGAACCACCTTCATCGCGCACCACGATATCAAGCACCCAATAAAACCCGGTACTACTCGCCAATTGCGACCAACTTGTTCCTCCATTCGATGATTTCCAAATACCCGCACCACG
>JALRIQ010000003.1 GCA_023277325.1 Bacteroidia bacterium
AGTGCGGTACTGACCGGCGCCCTTTTGGATTGGAACAGCTGTATTTTCAGGTAACCATCCACCCAGTGCAGCGTTCTGTTCTTCGCGTGGGATGCGACCGATAAGTTGCTTCTGCAGACCTGAGTATGGAACTTGCTGTGGAACTAGTCCAAGAAACTGATTTGGCGGCAATAGTGGTGCGGTGAAGTTTCCTCCACCTTGTGTTGAAACGGTATCAATCTCTAGGAATTGCCATGCTTCAGGGAATTCACCCTTCCATCCCTTGGCGCGAAGTCGGCGAAGCAATGTCTGACGCCTTGCGCGGATTGTTTTTCCGCCTGAGCCACCGACTCCAATAATGAGAAATGGTGAGAGCATTTTTTATAGACCTTTCCTAAAGGTGATTAACGCTGTGTTAGTCACTTTTTTACCAACCGTCATTGTTTTTACTTGTACCGCCGCTTGAACTTCCCCAATCAGTTCCGCCCGAAGACGAACTTCCCCAATCGGAATTTCCTGTCGATGTAGATCCCCAGTCATCGCTCTTGACTGGAGGCGTTGTTGTTGGAGCCGCCGCTCCACCTCCTGCGCCCCCAGATGGCTTATTCCAGGAATCATCCAATACTGGTGTTCCTCCACCAGGTTCTCCTTGACCCTTATCCCTCTTGTTCCGTGGCTCTTTGGTTTTTACGGGCTTTGGTGCAGGAGGTTCTGGTTTGTTTAGAAGATTATTGAGCCAGCCAGTTTCAGATGCAAGACTCATATTGAGCGCCTCTATCTCCTGGTTTGGATCCATACTATTGAAGCCCAATAGAGCTACTAAGTTGGCCTCAATCGGATCAATATTTTCATCCATGCCCTTATTCAAATTCTTTAGAGCTGCAAGTCCGCTTTCGCTGAGAGCAAGGTGCATCTTTCCCATCGGATTAAGCGCTGCATCCGCTTGATTGCGCTCCAAGCCTTTTCCACCATGGGTGCTGAGTTCGGATGAAACAATTACATATCCAGGTGAAGTTGTAAGGATTGCTCTTATCTTTCCAAAAGGGTTCTTGGGAGCACGTCCGCGAAGAAGCTCTGAGCCAATCTTGAACTCCTTAACTTTCTCTGTCGAATGTGTAAGGCCATCAAAATCATCGTAAGTGAGAAGTCCTCCGGTTTTTGAAGTTTCCTTACGCTTGATATTTACAAATCCACCTGAAGCTGTCAGCACAACAGGCAAAGTTGCCATACTTAATCGTGAAAGTTGGATTCGTGCGCCAAGAGCGTTTACAAGATAGAAGAGGGCAAGTGGAATTCCAAAGCCGAGAACCATAACTAATAGGAATGTGAGCCAAAATGCTACAGGATTATGTTTTTCCTCAGTTTGAAATTCAATATCAATCTTGGTTGAAATATCAGGTTGACCATCAGATTTGAGCACTACATTGATAAATCCTGACACAGTTCCGTTAGCGGATTGACCATTCTTTATAGAAAGCGACGCAGGAATTTGTTGATTTGCATCCAGCTTGAAGCAAGGTGCATCTTCCAAATTCTTGCCATCGAGCGAGCTTGAATATTCAGGGATTCGCTTTGGCAAAGGATCAGTACGAACCTGCAATCCACTGAGGCATATTTCACCCGATGATCGTGAAGGTCCCTTTATGGTCACATCCGCAAGGGCTTCGCCCTTCTTGCCGACAATTCCTTGTTTGAAGTTTGCTTTAAGGATTGGGTTCGGATTGATCTCTGGATATAGCCCCGGTGGAACTACCGCAAAATCCTTAATCGCAGAAATTTTGAATTCATACCCTGATTTAGTTGTGACATTTATAGTCACCATCAATTTAGAAACGCCGTCTTTGTTCACAAGGCCATTCGTCGAATAAGAACCTGAATAGGAGCCATCAGTGGTATTGAGTGAGAGATTTGATGAGGCCCCTTCTTGTCCGGATGAAGTAAGCGCGCTATACGACAAGTTTGGTGAGCCCTTGAACACTGAGAAATCTACTGGCCGGCCATTCCGTGTAATTCGACCATTGAAAGCACAGGACTCATTTTCGTAACATGTTTTGCCTTTGATTTCGATATTTAAATCTAAATATCCACAGAAAACTGTTCGCTCTGGATCGCTCGTTGCCAAATTCCATACGCCAGGTGCCAGAGCACCCTTTTCTCCTACTTTTCCGGACACAGTGATAATCGTCTTGGATTGCCCCAATTCGGTGACTTCAACATCGCCCATTGAGGCATTCTTATCTTTTGCAATAACTACCGATCCATTTTTTAAAATAAATCCACTTGCTGGAGTGGTTACTTTAAATCGTGTCATTCCTGGATCGACATTTACTCGACCGTTTTCGGAAGGAAGAATTCGACCGTTGGTTGCAAGGCAGTTAAATGGGACAGGGAACCAGATGATGTCTAATGGGTCCTGAATGGTCTGTACAACTCCATATGCCCCAGAATCTTGGCCACACTGTAGATTAAATCTTTTACCATTTTGATAGAAATATTCAGTGTCAACTTCTCCCGCTCCTTCAAGAATCGGGGTGAAGTAAGTCATTCCTTGCTTGTCTGCCTCGCTCGAGTTCTCATTCTGCAAGAGGACGCCTTGAATATTGATGTTTGAATTTCTGAAGTTATTGATAATCGCGTTTCCGCCACCATTACCTCCAGGTGCTGGAGCAGTACCACAAATATCCTTCATGGCTTGAATGGTTTTTGCTATGTCATCCGAGACATTGATTGCTCCATCAGTAAACCACACCAGGATGTTGCAGCTGCTCGG
>JALRIQ010000004.1 GCA_023277325.1 Bacteroidia bacterium
ATGTTTGGTAAGGTCGACTACCTATTTACCACAGATACTGCCATTCAGGTACCCTTTGATTATACCTTTGAGCATGTTGCGAAATTAAGACTTACCCGGACTCGTTTCAGACAAGTGGCTCAGAAACATGTATTCTTTAACACATTAAATGTCGGATTGACCGTGTTAAGCGACAGAGATGATAATAATTTGATTGCTGAAGGAATTCTGGAAACAGAAAAGTTCTGGATGGGTGGTCCGATTGGAAGACCTCGCGGGTATTACTTTACCGCACTTGGGTATCATGAATTCGAATACCGCTACGCTCAAATAATGGGATGGAACCTGGCTTGGCAATGGAATCCTCTAACCAATTTTTACATTACGCCAATGGTCAATGTCCACCTCGTGGGCAATTCCATATCGCGCTTTGTGAATGAATTGGATAATATTGGCTTCGATATGGGCCGTGCGGACTCCGTAAAAGGAGCTATGGCTGATGTGGGGTATGGATTAAAAATAGGGTTTGACACTCGAATAGGTCCAATCTTTATTGCAGTGTCCAATTCGGTGGCGTCACCATCATTGCGTTATTCTTGGGGATTTGGTTTCCCAATGCGTTAAAAAAAGAGCTCCACGAATGGAGCCCTATTAGCGTATGAAAAGGAATGACCTTTCAGCCAAACTTTCATTACAAAAAAAGGGAAAAAAGGAGGAAACTTTATTTTTTTCCGACAGGCGTAACTTCTAAAATCTTTTTTGTCTCGAAAAACTCTTCCTCAAAGAAGCTGGAAAGCGCAATTTCAGTAACTTCATAATTTGGGAAGAGTGCTTTGAATTCGGCTATCTCAGCTTCGAGATCTCCACCTTTTAAGAGCAAGTACTTGCCGGTGAGACCGCCTTTTCCTTTAATTTTTAATTGTCGGTTTGTCCATGTTACAAGTTCCTTTAGTGGGGCTACCGCCCGACTAACGATATAATCGAAGGATTCTTTGATCTGTTCAGCGCGCATCTGAGTGGCTTGCACATTTTTTAATCCGCATCCTTCTCTCACAGCTCTCACCACCTGGATTTTTTTACCAATGGAATCGACCAAATGGAATTGGCTCATGGGATGGGCAATGGCCAGAGGAATACCTGGAAATCCGCCACCAGTGCCAATATCCAGAATCCGTGTTTCTTCAGGGAAGGGGAAATGCTTGTAAATGGCCAATCCATGCAGGACATGTTTTTCATACAAGCCATCCATGTCTTTGCGCGAAATCACATTGATTTTAGTATTCCATTCCCGATACAGCTCGTCGAGTTTTTCAAACTGTTCTCTTTTCACGGCGTCCTCAAGAAGTTCGGGAAAATACTTTTCTATCAATTCCATTTAAAAGGGGTAAAGGAGTTGGATATTGGTGAATTCATGGATGCCAAAGATACTGAGCTCCCGACCGATTCCTGAATTTTTTGTTCCACCAAAAGGAAGTTCAGGGGTAGATTTCACCATGCTATTCCAGTAAACCATGCCGCTTTCAATTTCAGCGGCCATACGGCGGTATTGTGCTTCATTTTTTGTCCATACTGAAGCACCCAGTCCGAAGTTCGTTGCATTGGCAAGTGTTATGGCTTCATCTTCTTGCTCAAAGCAGTAGAAACTCGCTACGGGACCGAATAATTCTTCTCGGTACGCAACACTATTTCTCGGAATATTCTCCAATATGCCTGGTTCAAAGCCTGTTTTTCCTATTCGTTTTCCTCCGCGGCGCAAACGAGCACCTGCAGCGCAAGTTGCTTCAATTTGCTCGGCGAGTTTTTCGCTCAAATCTTCCCGGGCAAGCACTCCCAAAGTGGTATTTGCTTTTTTTGGGTCGCCTGCTTGTAGTTTGTCTAACTCTTCCTCAAAGGCTGTTAAAAAGGGCTCATACACGTCTGTATGCACCAAAAAACGTTTGGCAGCAATACAACTTTGTCCGGTATTTTGATAACGTGCATTCACGCCAATTTTCGCTGCTGCTCTGATATCTGCGTCGGGCATGACGATAAAAGGATCACTTCCACCCAATTCAAGCACCACCTTTTTGAGGTATTTCCCTGCCAATGCGGCTACCGACCTACCGGCTCGTTCGCTACCAGTAAGTGTTACAGCATGAACATAAGGGTTTGCGATAATCTCTTCTACCTGCTCAATTTTGGCGTAGAGGTGTTGAATGGCGCCAAGAGGAAAGCCCGCTTCAATAAATAGGTCTTCTATCTTTTGCGCACATTGTGGGGTGTTTTCAGCATGTTTAAAAACTGCCGTATTTCCAGCCATTAAGGTAGGAATGGCAAAGCGCAGTGCTTGCCAAATCGGATAGTTCCATGGAAATATTCCGAAAATGACACCCAAAGGACGAAAATGTACTTCGGCTTTTTGCTTGGACGACATGGCTTTTGGCTGAAGCATTTCTTCAGCAGATTTTGCATAGTATTTTGCGGTGAGGGCACTCTTTTCTACTTCAGCAATACTCTCTTTAATCGGTTTGCCCATTTCTAAGCTGACGAGTTCGCCAATGGACTCCTTTTTCGCGATCAGCAAATCAGCAAGTCGTTCGAAGTAAGCTCCACGTTCTGCAAATGAAAGTATCCTCCAATCGGTAAAGCACTTTTCAGCTTGTTCAATTTTGGCAGAAATAGAAGTATTTGAATCGTAAGGAAACGTTTGGTGAACTTCCTGGGTAAATGGATCTAATGTTTGAAAAGGCATTCGCTCGGATTAATCGTCGTCGGCCTCGTCTTCATGCACCTCTTGGCCATTTTCCCCTCCACTAAACTCCATTTCCGGATGACGAATTTTGCCACCTAAATGAGCGGTATAAAGGGAAGAAATGCTGGTAATAGTGAACAAGGCTCCTAGAAATAACAAAGCACGATAATGCTTAATTTGTTTGGTTCCTATTCGCAAAGCTAGTACCAAAGCTGCAGCAAGTCCTGATATGCTCAAAAGCCAAAAACTTTTTTCTCCCGATTCCTCATGTTCATGAATTACATCATGGGAAATCTCAGTGGTTTCTTCTAGAATTTCTTCGGCGCCTTCACCCGAATTAAAAACCACAATCGCAGCAACAGAAAGTATCACGAAAAAGACGCTACAGATTCGAATCAGTGCATCATTCTTTTTCCAAACCGCATAGATGAAAAGCGGCGTAAAGAGTAAGTACCCAAAAACTGGAAGATGGGTAAGTGCGAGGTGAATTTCTGCTGCGTTCATGCCCGCAATTTACTCGAATTCTTACAAAGCCAATGAATATCCCGGAGTAATAAGGATATTTGAAAGGATAAATACGGACGACGTTTTAGTACGTTGAAACTAAGCTGATGGTATGGAAAATTTACCGGATGAACAATTCCTAGTCGAACCTAGAGGATGAAATTGCAGATTGGATGGAAGATTATGGGGTAGAAGATGCCTTTGATATGGCTGTCAATTTTAATTTTTGTGAGTGAATTGAATCAGGTATGGACTAACCTCATCGACAATGCCATCGATGCAATGGAAGAGAGTGAAGTAAAGAAGTTGAGCATTAGCACCAAGTTAGAGGAGGATAAGGTCATGATAGGAGTTGGTGATGCGGGAGCAGGGATTCCTGCTGATATTCTTTTACGCATTTCTGATCCGTTCTTCACCACCAAAGATATTGGGAAGGGAACTGGTCTCGGACTAGAAATTAGTCGTAAAGTGGTAGAGAAACACAATGGTACCATTCATGGAGAATCAGCGCCAGGAAAAACGGTTTTTACTGTTCGTTTGCCGGCGTAAGGAAGCCCTTAATCACCTCCAATGCTGAAGGGAGTTCGCTTACTTCCTGGTAGTTTCCTTTGTTCCTAAACCAGGTCAGCTGGCGCTTGGCATAATTGCGGGTATGCTGTTTGATTTTGTCCACCGCTTCATCCAGAGAATAGAGTCCGTCGATATGATCGAATAGTTCTCTATAGCCAACAGTTTGCAGTGCAGCCGATTCACGCAAGGGCAATAATTCCTGAACCTCAGCCAAAAGTCCTTCTTCCATCATTTCATCCACGCGGTTATCAATACGGGAATACAAGGTTTCACGATCCAGGTTCAAAAACAGCGGAATCACGTTGAATTCGCGGGGTTCTTTTTTCTTGTCGCTTTCCGGAACAGGACCTGCATGAATGATTTCCAATGCACGAATCACCCTTCTTGGGTTTTTAAGGTCCATATTTTCGGCCTTTTCAGGAGCTTTTTCTTTGAGCAAAGCAGCGAGGGCATCCACACCTTCGCTTTTAAAGAGGTCTTCCAAAGTCCTACG
>JALRIQ010000005.1 GCA_023277325.1 Bacteroidia bacterium
GTATTCGTTGAGCTATCAATAAAACTCACAATAAAGGGAGGGCATAATTTGAAGGTATCAGAAGCCACAAAAGCAGCTTTGATATTGCGAACATCAATATTTAAGGTTTTCTCGACGGTATCTGAACAACCAATTGCATCAAAAACGACTAGGCGGGCCTGGTAAGAAGAATCTTTCTGATATGTATGGAATACCGACAGCGAGTCGTAGGTCTCTACCACCCCATCACCATATTCCCATTGAAAAGACATTGGCTGCGGAGAGGTGCTATCCAAAACACTCGCCTCAAAAAACTGCAAATCGCCGGCACATGTTGCTCGCCGTTCGTTCACAAAACTTACCTCTGGCCGGTATACGCGGAAAGTGTCCTCTGCAAAATTGTAACAGCCTGCTGTATCTCGTGCGCTATACCTGAATATGTACACACTGTCCTGAGGAAAATTCGGCTTGGAAAAATAGTAAGGAATGGTATCTGGGAACTTCGATCGGCTATCAAGAATCTTATTATAGGTTCGGATACTCAAGAGATTAAATGCCGTGTCGATGGGGCGTTCGCCACCTATTTTGGTGACAACATTAACCAGTTCGGGCGCACAAATCGGGGCTGGAGGAGTCAGCATATCGAACTTCGGCCCGTAGATATGGACATATTTCTTCTTAACCGTTGTATACCGACAGCCTTGGACAATGGCCGAAAAACTTACATCCTTCCAACCGGGTTGGTCGAAATAAATCTGACAATTCCGGGTGGTACATATTTCTGCATCGCCCACCTTCCAAATCCATCCGGTAGCTCCGGGTGTTTGGTCAAAGAACCAGACCGTGGATCGGGTACAGCCAACCGTATCTGACCGAAATTTTAGTACATCCGAACTCTCAACAATGATATCCGTTTTTGCGGTATCATAACATCCTGAAATGGTATCATGAACAATCAGTCTCGCCGTGAAATTTCCCGGCGGATAGATATGGGAAACATCTGCAAAGGAATCGACCTCAAGCGAGTCACCATCGCCGAAATACCATCGGAAATTATGCCCTCCAAAAGAGACATTTTCAAAGAAAAGCGAATCATCATTACAGCCTCCCGAACCCGTTGTAAAAATTGCCGACGGGTTGAGTACCTGTATCAGATTCTGTTTCTTCATTGTATCTGGGCAACCATTATGGGAGGCCACCAGCATAACATCATAGTATTGAGATGCCGCGGTATAGACAAAATCGACTACCTCTCCTTTTAAACGAAGTCCGGTACCTGGATACCATTCAAAGCGATTGGCTTTGATGTTCCCCATATTGGTCAGGCTGGTAAATTTTACCCGGAGCAGTCCACGACACCCTACGGTGCTATCGACCATAAAATTCGCATTGGGCTTCATCCCCACGGCTATCGTATCATAGAATGCAGAATCAACACATCCATCATCTGTAGTAACGATTATCCATGGACGAAATAAACCGGTGTCGTTGTAAGTATAGTTTGGGTAACCTTGAGCAGATGTACTGCCGTCACCAAACTTATATCTGACAGAAGCCAAAGGAGCATAGCTGATGGTATTATTCGAAAAACCAACCTTTAGCGGTGCGCAACCTTCTTCAATGGAGGGTTTGTAATCGGCCCTAGGAGGACCTACCTTGATCAATTCAGAACTTGTAAATGATTCCCTACAACCATTGGTGCCAACCACTGTGAGCGATACCGTAAACCTTCCTGTATCCGTATAGGTTTTTCTCGGGTTGGCTTGGTTAGAAAAAGTGCTATCCCCAAAAATCCAGGAATAAGAGGCCGCATTTGCCGCAATGGCAGTAAAGTTTACCGTGTGAGGTGCTTTGCATGCGGCTGAGTCATTTGCATAAAAGTTGGCGCTTGGCGCAGGCGAAACCTGGACATGTCCGGGTTTTGTGATGGAATCAATACAACCGTTTGTGCTGATATAAACCAGTTTCACATTGTAATTCCCCGAATTTTTAAAAACCACGGAGGTATCCTTCGCAACACTGCTCGCCACCGAGGCAAAACTCCATCTATAGGAACCGCCGGGCGGTGTACTTGTACTGCTGAAGTTCGCAGTTAGCGGCGGACAGCCCACTACCGAAGAGCTATTGAAATTGGCCTTAGCCAATTGAATTTTTATAAAGTCTTTTTTGACGATCGTATCCTTACATCCCAGCGCATTAGTGACAATTAGCCGAACGTCAAAATTCCCATCTATCTGATAGGTTGTTGTGGGTGACTTGACTGTCGAGAAGTTACCGTTTCCAAAATCCCAGGCATAGGTTACCGAACCCGTCGCATTGGCCGATGTGGTATTGACAAAACTAACCTGATGTGGATAAGAGCATCCAATCTGCTGACCTGAAGCAAAATTTGGTGTAGGCACCGGCAAGACATTGACCAAGGTCTTTATCTCTTTTACATCCTGACAACCATAAACATCTGTAACGATAAGCTTCACGTCGTAGGTGCCGGCTGTTCGGTATATGTGCGTTGTATTTTGGGCGGTATCCGAAAACGTATTTCCGAAATCATAAAAATAACTGGTTATGTTTCCAGTTCCTTTTGTGCTCTTATTCGTGAAACTAACTGGCAAGTCCTCACATCCATTAACATTGGTCGCTGTGAAGTCGGCAGTAGGCTTGTTGTAAATAGCGATATAATCCGTTTTGGTAGTCGATACTTTACTTCCGCCCGGAAATGTCACCTCGAGGGTAACGGTATACAAACCTGCATTATAGTAGGTATTACTTGGATCTTTGGCGGTGGAAGTGTTCCCATCTCCAAAATCCCAACTCCAAGCTATTGCTGCTGGTGTACTTTGGTCGACAAAATTGATTGTATGCGGCGCACAGCCTGACGTGGTGCTCGCTGAGAAGTCGCATGATTGAGCAAAAAGAGAGCCAACCAAACTGACAAACAGCAGGTAAACTAGGAACGAAATCCCTCGTATTGGTATGGTCTTCTCTGGCAAGATGTATCAAAAATACACAATAAATCCTCGCAAGACGTCATTTCATGCGGGATTTAATCGATAATCCTGTTCTATTCGATTAGGGAATCAGGTTGGTTTTGAAGTTTTGATAATCCGCATCAAAGGTTCCTGAACCTGAACAGTTTAAGGTATTTTTTTGATCCTCAATATTCTGCACGCGATTATCAGGACTAGGATGGGTGCTAAACCACTCCAAACTTCCATTTCCCTGACCTGAATCAATCAGCTTCTGAAAAAAGCCTGCTGCTCCGTCTGCTTTATAATCAGTAGGGCATAGGTATTTTACGGAATATTCATCCGCTTCCGACTCTGCTGTTCTGCTGAATTTTAAGCTCAGGAGGTTTGAGGCTATGGTTGCCAAGGTATTTGGATCATTTCCCAGGGCTACACTGATCACAACAGATAATCCATACTCACGGGTCATTGCGTCGGTTGAATGGCGTCTATCAGCATGAGCAATCTCATGTCCCATAACTCCAGCAAGTTCATGCTCGGCTTCCAGGTATTTGATTAAACCCGTATAAACGAACATATAACCACCCGGCGTGCAGAAGGCGTTCAGCACATTATCATCTTCAATGATATAGGTTTCCCAGGCAAACTCATCTTTGTAAAAAACTTTATCTCCATCCAATATTTTCTGTACGATTCCACGCAGGTAAGCATAGGCCTGTGGATATTGGGTAGAATCGAGAATAGGGTATTCGGAAGGGTTGCTAAAAATCTCATTCTTCACCTGAAGCCCGAGTGCCTTGTCATCTTCAAGCGAAAATATATTTGGTGTCGGATCGTCCGGATTTTTCTTACACCCCTCTATCAATAAAGGAAGTGCAGGAAGGAAAAGGAAGAGTAAAATTTTAACTTTTTTCATAACTGTGCTCTAAGGCCATTATTGTTCGAAATGCAACGAATTTTCCATCAAATAATTTACGCGTCTCCGCCTGAAGTGCAGGAGCATGTTCGCGTTGATAGCTTTCATAAGCCTCCATACTCGGCGAAAAATATTGAATCGCATAGGTCATACCGGTTTCATCCTCTTGCCTGTCAAGTAAACGAAACATATGGTAATGTTCAAACTTACCTGTGGCCATAACCATAGGTAAATGTTCGCTCTTCATCCAGGTCAGCCAGGCATCGTGACTATCTTCTTCAATATTGATGGTAACATTATAGATGATCATACTTACAAAATTCACTTTTTAATTCATAAAACGATCGAACATGATCTGCTTATTTTCCTCTTCATCTGGCTTATCGCCGCGCAAATAACGGTAGCGCTTTCTTGCTTCGACAACATATAAACTTGCCGGATATTTCAGTAAAACCTGCTCATAGAGCTCCATGGCTTTTGCTGAATCATTCTTCTGAAATTCATACAGTTGTGCCATCATAAAGAGCGCATTATCCGCCAAAATATCCCCTGGATATTTGCTCAACAGCTGATCAAGAAAATAGATGGCAGTATCCACTTGATTACTGCGAATTGCAGCTTTAGCACGGGCATATAAAATCTCATCTTGCAAGCTATGAGCTGGAAAACGATGTTCGATTTCTTCTAATTTTTTGATGCCTTCATTCACCTTGTTCCGGTAAATCAGCAGTTCAGCATCCGCGTACAGCTGCATGGGTTCTTCAGTGGTATCCATACCTGTATGATCAAGGATCAGCAAACTTAAATCAATCGCATTATTGCTGATA
>JALRIQ010000006.1 GCA_023277325.1 Bacteroidia bacterium
ATTATGTTTGCCGCACACAATAAAGTAGATAACTTGATTATTACCATTGATGCCAATGGACGCCAGATTGATGGTGATACCAAAGACATCATGGGCTTCGAGGATCTTGGTCCACGTTTCGCAGCCTTTGGTTGTGATGTAATGTACATGGAAGGAAACGACATGACCAAAGTGGTAGCGGGATTGAATGAAGCAAAATCACGTTGTGGCAATGGAAAGCCAGTTGTCATCGTTATGACTACTGAGATGGGATTCCCAATTGACTTCATGGTAGGTTCTCACGAATGGCATGGAATCGCGCCAAACGATGCCCAGCTTGAAGCAGCCCTATCTCAATTGGAAGAAACCCTCGGCGACTATTAATGAAGAAACTCCTCCTCCTCCTTATTTGCCTTTTCGCGGCCTTTGGAAGCCTTCAGGCCCAGAAGAAAACCCGCATCCTCTTTTTGTTGGATGGCTCGGGAAGTATGTATGCGAAAATGCAAACGGAAACGCGAATTAGTGCTGCCAAAAGGCTGTTAAGCAATATGGTGGACAGCCTGCGTGCCGTGCCGGATTTGGAGATTGCCTTAAGAATATACGGACACCGCAGTCCGAGTTCTGCACAAGATTGCCGCGATACACGATTAGAAGTACCCTTCTCGCCAGGAAATCATGATGAGATGCTTGGCGTTATCCGTGACCTTACTCCTAAAGGAACCACACTGATTGCCTATTCTTTGCAGGAGGCAGCCTATGATTTTCCGAAGGAAGACAACGTGCGTAACGTAATCATCCTTATTACAGATGGACTGGAAGAATGTTCCGGCGATCCTTGCGCCATATCCGAAGCCCTTCAAAGGCAGGGCGTGGTGCTCAAACCTTTTATTATTGGTTTGGGTGGTGATCCATCTTTTTTGAATTTCTACGATTGTGTGGGCCGTTATTTTGATGCCAGCACAGAAGGGGAGTTCGAAACCATTCTTGGCGTTGTGGTATCACAGGCCATCAATGAAACTACCTGTCAGGTGAATTTATTGGATATCAACGGACGTGCTTTGGAAACGAATGTGAACATGACTTTCTACGACAAACGTTCGAAAAAAGCCATCCATAACTTTATCCATACCATGAATGATCGGGGAGTGCCGGATACCTTAACCGTCGACCCGAGTTTTGTGTATGATATCCAGGTGCATACTGTGCCGCCTGTTTATAAGAATAATGTAACGCTGGTGCCCGGACGGCATAATATTATTGCCATTGATGCACCGCAAGGATTCCTTAGTTTGAAGGTGGATGGGGTAACGGCTTATCCCGACTTACAAGCCATTGTCAGAAGAAAAGGGGAGACCCAAACCTTGATTGTTCAGGATTTTAATAGAAACCAAAAGTATATTGTTGGAAGATATGATTTGGAAATTCTGACCCTGCCAAGAATCTTCCTCTATAATGTGAGCATTGATCAAACCAAAACCACGCTGATCAATATACCGCAACCCGGCAAGCTGCAGATTATTGGGAACCAGGAATACTTTGGTGCTATCTATCAAACCAAAGGAAATATGCTGGAGTGGGTTTGTGATATCAACAATACCCAGAAACGCCAGATTATCACCCTTCAACCTGGGAAGTATAAATTTATTTACCGTTCGGCGAAGGTGACAAAAACCTACATGACGGTTGAAAAAACATTTGAAATAACCTCTGGGAACAGCACCCAGCTTAGTCTTTATTAAACACGAATGAAAACGTATACCATCCAAAACGAAAAAGACACCCGCTCCGGATTTGGAGCCGGACTTGATGAATTGGGCCGCAGCAACCCTGATGTCGTTGCGCTTTGTGCCGATTTGACCGGATCTCTAAAAATGGACGCATTTGCTAAAACCCACCCAGAGCGCTTCTATCAAGCAGGAATCTCTGAAGCCAATATGATTGGTATGGCGGCGGGTTTGGCCATTGGAGGGAAAATTCCATTTACAGGAACCTTTGCGAACTTTTCTACAGGACGTGTTTACGATCAAATTCGTCAGGCAGTAGCCTATTCTGGAAAGAATGTAAAAATTTGCGCTTCTCACGCCGGCTTAACTCTGGGAGAGGATGGAGCAACCCACCAGATTCTTGAAGATATTGGTTTGATGAAAATGCTACCAGGAATGGTGGTGATCAATCCATGCGATTTTAACCAAACGAAAGCAGCTACCATTGCGATTGCTGATCATAACGGACCGGTATACCTCAGATTTGGTCGTCCGAAAGTGCCAAACTTTACTGATCCGGATGCAAAATTCGAAATTGGTAAAGCCCTTATGTTGAGCGAAGGAACCGACGTAAGTATCTTTGCTACAGGACATTTGGTATGGAAAGCGATTGAAGCAGGACATGCTTTG
The DNA here is from genome assembly GCA_023277325.1 of Bacteroidia bacterium. GTDB lineage: Bacteria > Bacteroidota > Bacteroidia > UBA8524 > UBA8524 > UBA8524. The sequence goes on from JALRIQ010000006.1 coordinate 2,373, forward strand.
GCTGAAAAAGGAATCAGTGCTGAAGTAATAAATATTCATACGATTAAACCTTTGGATGAAACGGCTATCTTAGAATCAGTTTCTAAAACCCGTTGCGCAGTAACAGCAGAGGAACATCAAATGCACGGAGGATTGGGAGATAGCGTTTGTCAGCTTTTGGCGCGCAAGATGCCTACTCCGGTTGAAATGGTTGCCGTAAACGATTCATTTGGTGAATCAGGTAAACCAGCAGAGTTGATGACTAAATACGGTATTGATACCTCCAATATTATTGAAGCTGCAGAACGGGTGATGAAACGCAAATAGCGTCATCCTTTGTTAAGAGCAGATATCCATATAAACGAAGAAGAACTAATAGCCAGATTACGGGATGAAAAGACCCGTGATCTGGCTTTTTCTTTGTTGCTCGACCAGTTTCAGCAAAGGGTATACTGGCATGTGAGGAAGATGCTGATTGACCATGAAGACGCCAATGATGCCTCCCAAAACACCTTTATACAGGTATGGAAAAATTTGGGCAATTTCAGGGAAGAGAGTAGGCTGTTTACCTGGATATACAAGATAGCCACCAATGAGGCCCTGGCCATCATCCGCAAGCGCAAGCAGGATTTGCGTATAGATGATATGGGAGAGGTACTATCAGGTTATTTGGAGCAGGCTGGTAATTTCACTGGCAATGAGATAGAGAAAAAACTTTTTAAGGCCTTGGTAAAATTGCCAGAGAAGCAAAAGCTGGTTTTTCAGATGAAATATTTTGAGGACATGACCTACGAACAGATCTCCGAGGTTTTGGGAACATCTGTAGGGGCACTGAAGGCCAGTTACCATCATGCGGTCAAGAAATTAGAGAAATATGTACTGCTGCCTTAAACTTTAGAGGGATAAGTCCATCATAATAATACAGCGATGAAAACGAATAAAGAAAATTGGGAAGAAAAGTTAAAAAAGGAGCTTGGAGACGATGCCAATCGTTTTCTGCTGCCCGAGAACTATTTCGAGTCGTTAAAGAATGACATTAAGTTTAAGGTAAAGGATGAGGTTAAAGCCTCTGCCTTCGCTGAAGCTTCGGTGGATGAGCAAACTCCCCGTAATCCTGAGCAAACTCCCCGTCATCCAGAGCAAACTCTTCGTCATCCTGAGCTTGCCGAAGGGCCAATCCCCCTTTTAAAATGGGTCTATATCGCGGCTTTGCCAATTGCAGCTGCATTGGCGTTTTTTGTCTTGAACCGCGAAACAGCGACTCAGCCAGAAACACTTGATCAAACATTAATGAGTGAGGCAGCAGAAGGATTTTACGAAAGCAAGGTTGAGGAGGCACCCCTATTGGAGATAGACAGCCAGACTATTGCTGAATTGCAGGAGAGTGAAGCGCTAGAGAACATCAAAGAAGAGGTGCTTATCGAAGAATATGAATTAGCGGCTTTAGAAGAAGAGGAGGACGATGATCTATTTTCGGATTTAGACCTGGAGGATATTGAACAGTATTTGGCAGAGAACATTAACATTAACAGCGAATTATGAGAACTTTATTTATAGCCATCACCTTGCTAATGGGCACACAGCTTATCGCTCAACCCCATGGGAAATACAATGAACGTATCAAAGAGGCACGTATTGAGTTTATGAAGAAGAAGCTTGCTCTTACTCCTGAAGAAGAAAAGGCGTTCATTCCCTTATATACCGCCATGTTGGATGAGCTGGATTCCCTGAAGAAGAGCTATAAAGAAGAAGTTGATTTAAAAGACGTCGACCTTACTTTTATGCCAGATAAGGAATGTGAGAAGTTAGTCGAGAACATTATGGAGTTTCGAAGCAAAGAAGTAGCCATTACAAATCGGTATACAGAAGAGTTTAAGAAGGTGCTCCCAATTAAAAAAGTAGCGATGATTTATAAGGCTGAATTTGAGTTTCGTAGAGAACTCGTTGAACGACTAAGGGAAGGTAAAAGGCGGTAAAGCGCATAAATACAAGGGGTTAGGTGGCTTCAAAATATTCTGAAGATTCGCCCGAAAACCCTTAATACTATTGATTTTTTATTAGATTTGCACCCGTTTAAAAGCACGAATCCTTTTTGGGATTCCTTTGTTAACAATTAAGACGACTTTAAACGTCCGATGGCAAATCAAATCAGACTAAAAAAGGGCTACGACATCAAACTCGTAGGAGAAGCGACGAAAGAAATCGTCAGCACCGAAGCGCCCAAAACTTATGCAATCCAACCGCATGAAATCCGCGGATTGGTACCTAAACTTCAAGTTGAAGTTGGTAGCGAAGTAAAATGTGGTTCACCGCTGTATTTCTCGAAATCCCAACCCGATGTATTCTTTACTTCCCCTGTTAGTGGCGAAGTGGTAGAAATTATCCGCGGCGAAAAACGCAGAATCTTGGAAGTACGCATCCTTGCAGATGGCAAACTGACTTACGAAAACTTCGGAGCAGCAGACCCAGCAAGCTTAGGAAGAGATGGCGTAAAAGAAAAGATGTTGAAAAGCGGTTTATGGGCCTTTTTGCGCCAGCGTCCTTACAATAGGGTAGCTGAGACCAATGTGGTTCCAAAAAACATTTTCATCTCTGGCTTCGATTCAGCACCGCTTGCTCCCGACTTGAATTTCGCCCTTAAGGGTCGTGAAAGTCATTTGCAAACAGGTATCAACGCCTTGGCAACATTGACAGATGGTAAAATCTACCTCGGACTAGACAGCAAAGAGGATAACAGCACTTTCGCATCTTTAAAGAATGTAACGGTGAACCATTTTGAGGGACCGCACCCAGCAGGGAATGTGGGCGTTCAAATCCACCATGTTGCGCCTATCAATAAAGGAGATATTGTTTGGACCATCAATATTCAGGATTTAGCTACCCTCGGTAAATTATTTGCTGAAGGCATCTATGATCCAGAGCGTGTTGTGGCGATTACAGGATCTGAAATTGAAAACCCAGTGTATACCAAAATGCGCGTTGGTGCATGTTTGGATACCTTGGCTTCGAAAGTAAAACCAGGAAATGTGCGCATTATTTCAGGAAACGTACTTTTTGGTTCTAAAGTAGATATCAATTCTTACCTCGGATTTTATGACCAACAAATAACCGCAATTCCTGAAGGGGATGAGCCGGAGTTTATGGGTTGGTTACTTCCTTCTGAAGCTCGTCCGAGTATTTCAAAAACCTTCCTTTCTTATTTGCTTCCGAGTAAAAAATACCGTGTTAACACCAACATGCATGGCGAATCTCGTCCGTTTGTAGTAACAAACGAATATGAGCAAGTATTGCCGATGGATGTATATCCGGTACAATTGCTGAAGGCCATCCTGGCTGGGGATTTGGAAGCGATGGAAGCCCTGGGGATTTTTGAGGTGGTAGAAGAAGATTTATCACTATGTGAGTTTGTATGTACCTCTAAACAACCGGTACAAAACATTCTTGCTGATGGTTTGACTTTAATTGAAAGAGAAGGATAATGAAGTTTCTTAAAGACACAATAGATAAGCTTCGCCCTAATTTCGAAAAAGGCGGAAAGCTCCATTTCTTGCATTCGACCTTCGATGCATTTGAAACATTTTTATTCGTTCCAGGTCATACTACCCACGGTAAAGTACATGTTCGGGACGGAATTGATCTGAAACGCACCATGTTTACTGTGGTTATTGCCATGCTGCCAGTACTCTTATTTGGTATTTGGAACGTAGGTTACCAACATTATCTTTCTATTGGAGAGGCAAGTACTTTGATGGATAATGTGCTTTTCGGCTTGATTCAGGTTCTTCCAATCATTGTAGTTTCTTACGGTGTAGGATTAGGAATTGAGTTTGCATTTTGTCAAGTAAAAGGACACTCCGTGAATGAAGGATTCCTTGTAACGGGAATGCTTATACCACTTTGCTTGCCGCCAACTACACCACTTTGGATGGTTGCATTGGGTACGGCTTTCGCGGTAATTATCGGTAAAGAGGTTTTTGGAGGTACAGGAATGAACCTATTAAATCCGGCCCTTACTGCTCGTGTATTCTTGTTCTTTGCTTACCCTGCATACATGTCTGGAGAGTTTCTTTCCAACGGAAGCGCAGTTTGGTTTGCCGGAGATCGCGCTTTGATGGTGGATGGATTTAGTGGTGCAACTACTTTATCTGTTATGGCCTCTGGCGGTACCGCTGAATATTCGATGATGGACATGTTCCTTGGATTTGAAAAAGGATCCATCGGGGAAACCTCAGTACTTGCCTGCTTAATTGGTGCGGCTATTTTGATTATCTCTGGAATTGGAAGCTGGAAGATTATGGCTTCTGTATTTGCAGGTGGTTTCATCATGGGAAGCATCTTTAATATGGTAGGTGGAACACCATTCTTGGATATGCCTGCTGTTCAACATTTGTTGATTGGTGGTTTTGCCTTCGGTGCAGTTTATATGGCTACTGACCCTGTGTCTGCCGCCCAAACAGAAAAAGGAAAAATTATATATGGATTATTGATAGGAATCTTAACGGTATTGATTCGTGTAAGTAATCCTGCCTATCCAGAAGGTATGATGATGGCCATCTTGTTGATGAACGTATTTGCGCCATTGATTGATTATTTCGTAGTAGAGTCTAACAAAAAAAGGAGATTAAAACGTGCAACGGTCTAATTCCTATATTTTCACATTTATCGTGGCCTTGACCATGACATGTGCGGTGTTGCTTTCATTGACCTATGAGTCGTTGAAAGATAAACAAGCTGCTAACGTAGCTTTTGAAAAACGCCAGTTTATTCTTACCACCTTTATGGGTGCTGAAGCCGTTAGTACGATGAAATCGGAAGACGTGAACAAGGTGTACGACGAAAAGGTTAAGTCTTCAGTAGTTGATTTCAGTGGAAAGGTTCTCGATATGCAGCCTGATGACATTGAGTTGGTGAAGGAGTACAAAAAACCTTTGGAAGAGCGTTTGCTTCCTGTTTATACCATCACAGGTGCTGAAGGTTTAGAATATGTAGTACTTCCAACCTATGGATTCGGACTATGGGACAATATCTGGGGTTATGTTGCCTTGGAGAAAGACATGAACACCGTCAAAGGAGTTGTGTTTGACCATAAAGGAGAAACGCCAGGTTTGGGTGCACGTATCACTACCGATGAAATTCAATCCCGCTATGTGGGCAAAACGATTCGCGACGAAAGTGGCGAATTGGTTTCCGTAACCATGATGAAGGGAGAAAACGGAGGAGGAGATAAGAGTATTGCCGCTTTTGAGGAACAACCTCATAAAGTTGATGGAATGTCGGGAGCCACCCTTACCGGGAATGGTATCAATGATATGCTAGGCAACTACTTCAAAGCCTATAATAATTATTTCAAACAAGCAATGGTTGAGAAAACCGCTTCAAACTAGAGATTGATCATGTCAACAGCAGTAGAAGAAAAAAAATCAGCGCCCGCTCAGCCCCTTATCGGGAAAAAAGAGCGTCAGCTTTTGAGCGATCCAATGGACAGCAATAACCCCATTACCGTTCAGGTTTTGGGAATTTGTTCAGCCCTTGCGGTAACCGTTCAAATGAAACCGGCTTTCTTTATGACTCTCGGGGTAATTTTTGTTACCATGATGTCGAATTTGATCATCTCCCTGATGCGTAATATCATCCCAGGACGTGTTCGTATCATCGTACAGCTTGCCGTTGTATCTACCTTCGTAATCTTGGTAGATCAGGTATTGAAAGCTTATGCATACGATGTATCCAAACAACTTTCGGTATTCGTAGGTTTGATTGTTACAAACTGTATCGTAATGGGACGTTTGGAAGCATTCGCCATGGGAAATAAACCATTCCCATCTTTATTGGACGGTATCGGAAACGGACTTGGATATGGAGCCATCTTGATGGTTGTTGCGTTTGTGCGTGAACTTCTCGGATCAGGCTCTGTATTCGGATTTAAAGTATTTGATGCGATTGGAATTAACTATATCGGAAACGGTGTGATGGTAATTCCTGCAGGAGCATCGATTGTAATCGGACTAGTTATTTGGGCTCAGCGCGCACGTAACGGAATGGTAGAGTCAGACTAATTCATAAGGAAGAAAAGAAATGGAAAATCTTATTAGCATAGCTGTTCGTTCGATATTCGTCGACAACATGATTTTTGCCTACTTCCTAGGTATGTGCTCTTATTTGGCCGTATCTAAGAAGGTGAAGACCGCCATTGGTCTTGGTGCCGCAGTAATTTTCGTACTCGGAATCACCATTCCTTTGAATTGGTTGGTATACAATTATTTCCTAAAAGCAGGTGCTATGTCATGGACAGGTATTGAAGCCCTAGCCAAAGTAGACCTTAGCTTTATTGGTTTGATTATTTATATCTCTGTTATTGCGGCCTTCGTACAATTAACTGAGATGGCGGTAGAAAAAATCTCTCCTGCATTGTATGCAGCCTTGGGTATTTTCTTGCCTCTTATCGCGGTAAACTGTTCAATTCTTGGAGGAGCGCTCTTTATGATTGGTCGTCCTTACAACCTTGCTGAAGCAACAACCTTCGGTATTGGTTCTGGTATTGGCTGGTTTTTAGCAGTTGTGGCTTTGGCTGCAATCCGTGAGAAATTGAAATATTCTGATGTTCCAGCTCCTTTGAGAGGATTGGGTATCACCTTTATTATCGTGGGACTTATGTCTTTCGGGTTTTTAAGTTTCATGGGATTCAGCATTTAAGAAAGAAGAAAGATGTTAGTACTTGAAATAAATGTTGCCATTATCATAGCCAGTGCCGCGGTATTTACCTTGGTGATCTTGCTTTTGGTAATCATGCTTCAAATTGCAGCCAAATCATTGGTACAGCAAGGCGATGTGAAAATTGAAATCAATGGCGAGAAAACCATTACCGTTCCGGCGGGTGGTACCTTGCTTACTGCATTATCAAACGAAAAACTTTTCTTGCCTTCAGCCTGTGGTGGTGGTGGTACTTGCGCGATGTGCAAGTGCAAGATCCCTGAAGGGGGTGGTGAGATTCTTCCTACTGAAACTGGTCACGTAAACCGTCGCCAACAAAAAGAGCATGTGCGCTTGGCTTGTCAGGTGAAGGTGAAAAACGATATGAAAGTGGAGATTCCTGAAGAAGTATTCGGAATCAAGAAATGGGAATGTGAAGTTGTTTCTAACTATAACGTAGCCTCTTTCATCAAGGAGTTTGTAGTAAAACTTCCAGAAGGAGAAAACCTCGACTTCGAAGCGGGTGGTTATATCCAAATCGACGTACCAGCTACAACGGTTAACTTTAAAGATATTGATATTACCTCTCACCCACGTATGGGTAAGGCTCCGGATGAATTCCAGGCTGAGTGGGATAAGTTTAAACTTTGGGATTTGAAAATGGTCAACCCAGAGCCAATCTTCCGTGCCTATTCTATGGCCAACCACCCTGCTGAAGGAAATATCGTGATGTTGAACATTCGTATCGCAACCCCACCATGGGACCGTGCGAAAAACGATTGGATGGATGTAAATCCAGGTATCTGTTCTTCATACGTGTTCAACCAAAAGCCAGGTGATAAAGTAACGATCTCTGGACCTTATGGTGAGTTCTTCATCAAAGAAACCGGATCGGAAATGATCTATGTAGGTGGTGGTGCCGGTATGGCTCCATTGCGCTCGCATTTGTTCCACCTTTTCCATACGGAGAAAGAAAGAAACCGTAAGGTGAGCTTCTGGTATGGTGGTCGTTCAAAACGTGAGTTGTTCTATATCGACGACTTCCGTGAGATTGAAAAAGAATTCCCGAACTTCACCTTCCATATCGTTCTATCTGAGCCATTGCCGGAAGACAACTGGAAAGCAAAATCTTCTCTCGGGGATGAAGGAGATGGATTTACTGGATTTGTTCACCAAGCGTTGATTGACAACTACTTGAGTAAGCATTCAGCACCAGAAGATATTGAATTCTACTTTTGTGGACCTCCAATGATGAACCAGGCCGTGCTTAAGATGTGCGACGACTGGGGAGTACCACCAGAAAACGTTTCTTTCGACGATTTCGGAGGATAATTCAAACGATAAATAAAAGAGCCCTGCAATTGCGGGGCTTTTTCTATTTTTGGAGGATGAAGCAACTCGTCTTAGCAAGTGTCTTAGCTCTGGGTATAAGCGCTTGTTCGCAAAATTCGAAAAAGGTAGAAGTCCATAAATATGCCATGGACGCCTTTGGGTCAAACTTAAACATCACCTATACCGGTGAAGAATTGAAAGGCTTGGACTTTGCCGTGAAGACCTTCGTTGAGAATTTCAATGCCAGTCTATCTACCTACGATCCGAGTTCCACAATCAGCCGCATCAATGCAAACGAGGAAAGCAAGATTGATTCCTTAAATTTTAAAGTCCTGCAGCAGGGCATGTGGTGGACAAAATACAGCGGAGGAGCCTTTGACTTATCTGTAGGTCCCTTGGTTGACCTATGGGGCTTTGGTAAGAATAAACCAACTCAGGTAGATTCTGCCCAGGTAGATTCTGTGCGTCGTTATGTCGGCTATGGAGTATTTACTGTTAATAAGATGATCCTTGCCAAAAGCTATCCTGAAGTGCGTATTGACTATAATGCAATAGCGCCCGGGTTCGCTGCAGATATGTTGGGAGATATTCTGACCCAGAAAGGCTGTACCAATTTTTATATCAATGTTGGCGGTGAAATCAAATGTTCAGGCTATAACCAAGACTCTGCTTTTTGGTTGATTGGCATAGAAAAACCGATTGATAATCCAGGCGGACAAAATGAGGCCATGCGCTATATCAGGGTGATGAACCAAGGTTTGGCTACTTCCGGCAATTACCGCAAGTTTTATGAAATGGATGGCAAGCGTTATTCGCATACCATCGATCCACGGAGTGGTTACCCTGTGCAGCATGATTTGCTTAGTGTTACCATATTGGCGCCAGAGGCAAGCACGGCAGATGTTTTGGCTACTACCTGCATGGTATTCGGTAGAAAAGGGGCCAAAGAGTACTTAGCACAGCTGCAAAATGTAGAATATTACTTTATCTATACAGGCGAAGATGGAACGTTCAAAGAAGAATGGTCTCCAGGCCTTGAGAAACAATTTGTAGAAGAGAAATAAGTACCTTCCCCAATAACGATGAATAAGATTCTATTTGGTTTCCTGATTTGCCTGTTCTCCTTGGGCTTTTCTTCTGATCTAAACTGCAAGGACTTTAAAAACAGCAAGTTCAAACTTGTTGTGCCTTAAGGGGATGTTTATTTCATTGAAAGGCATGAATCGAAACAAATAGAGTATGACCCGAAGTCGAAAATAAAACTTCAGTTCAAAGTGAAGTAGGTGGATGACTGCACTTATACGCTCAGCCTGAAAAAGATTATCGATAACCCCAACAATGTGCCGGTCATGAAGGGCATGATTGTGAAGGTGCAGATCGTGGAGACCAAAGAAAAATCATACTTACAACGTTCTACAACGAATGTGAATGATCGGGTTTTTCATGGTGAGATAGATGTTCCTTATTGAGGATGAAGTTGAGGCGAACGATTAAAAAGTAAATCCTATTCGGAAGGCGGGATAGGTTTTTTCTGCTGAATAGCCGAGGAGAAATTCTATCCGCAATAAGCCTGGATCTTTTTTATAAAGAGCCAATTGCTCTAACCCAAAGGAGAACTCATAATACGGCGTGCGACTGGGAACTGCCAGTATCTGAACACCAATAAACTCTCTTGCCCTTAACCTTCGGATTCCTGGTAATTTGTTCAATAAGAACCCATCAAAATTATGTTGCAGGTGCAGCTGCCCAAAACTGCGTGCCGTGCTGTAGCTATAAGGTGTTAAAGTCTGCAATCGCAACATGCGGTCTTCTCCGCGTTGGTAGATACCCGGGTTGGTGGCAAAATGAAAGTAGTCGGGTGCATAAACCTGCCTTTTGTAAAGGAAATTACCTGCTTGTCCACTCAAATTTAGGTTACCCAAAATCCCCAGTGAGACCTTCCAATCCATGCGCAGTTCTATTTTTTGGAATTGTATGCTTTCCTTTTTTTCAGGAGTAAAACCGAGGGTATACTTACCCACAAAAGTCGGCCATTTGGAGCCGAGGTCAATTTTATCATTCGGAGATTGGATATAACGGTTGAATGGGGTAAACCGCAAACCAAAGTCGAGTAAATTGAGGTAATGCCCGATAAGAAAAGGACGCTCTTTATTGCTTATTCGATTATCGGTATAAGTGCTATTGTCCTTTCGAAAGCTAAAATCAGTTGAGTTTCGCAACTGCAAGCGCTCTTCGGAACGAAATCCCGTTGACAGTTCCAGTCCATTGGCAACTTTGCTATTTAGCCCCAATCCAAAGCTCGTCCGCTGATAAAATTTCAAATGGTTTTCAGCCAAGAACAAACTATAAAGGCTGTTCCATAGTGGAGTTATTCCCTGACTACCATCAATTGGCGTACATTGATGCACTATCTCAGACCATAGGGTTAGCGGTATTTTTCCATGGAAATAGAGTTCAGAATAAACGCTTCCGCCTAGTCGCGTATTTGAAAATCCGTATCGAAGTGAATAAATGGATAAGGCTCTGAGCGCTTTGCTACCTTGCTGATAATTTTCGATTTCGAGCTTAGGTTCAAATACAATTCCTTCCACGGTATTGAATTGCAAGGATTGGGCAAGTCCTCTAAGCGTAAAGCGGGTGCTTCTATCTGCACTGCGAAAGGTGGTGGAACCAATAAAGGAATACCAACTTAGTCCGTCGTTTTTAGCACTGTCCTTTTTCAGCAAACGAATGGCTTGAAGACTATCCTTTTTCTGATAATCCTCTTGTTCTGTTGGCGTCAGTGGAATAGGCCGAATTTCATCCCAATAGCTTGAGTCGCGTTTGTTTGCCCCTTCATCAATACGCAAAACTTCCATTTTCGGACGCTTTTCAATACGTTTTCCTTTTTCAAAATCGTAGGACAGGTATTGGGTGAAATAATAGCCGGTTACACCAATATTAAAGACGTTCAACCCAAATTGAAGCCGCGTATTCACAGGCAGGTAGTGATTTTCAAATACCTGGTATTCATTGTGCAATTCTAAGCTATCCAGTATACTAAGCTGGTTTTTACGGTAGAGTGTCATTTGCAGACTTTGGGTATAAAACAGACTATCGCAAACAATCAAAAAACCGGTTCCTGCAGGGTCATTTTCTCTTTTGGGCTGAAACTCAATGCGGTAAAATTTTTGGTCGCCTTCGTAATAGCTCCCTGCTAAATGGTAGGAATAATAAAAAAAGCCTTGTCCGCCAATTGGCGAGGCAACTCCTCGTTCCATATCGAAGCAGGGGACGATATTACGGTTATAATCCAAGACCAGATCGCTGGCGCGTGTAAAGGAG
>JALRIQ010000007.1 GCA_023277325.1 Bacteroidia bacterium
GCCTGTTATTCGAAATACTTTAAGATGTGGCAATGCGTCTGGAAACCATTTATTGAATACCCTCATGCTTTTGACGCGTACCTGGTTCTCGGCGTTTCTTGCCCAGAATGTGGTTTTTGATTTGCGCAACCGCGTCTATAAATACATTACCCGGCTCAAGCTTCGGTATATCGACAAAACGCCAGTTGGGACTTTGATTACCAGGAACGTTTCGGATATTCAAACCATCTCCGACTTTTTTACCGATGGTGCGGTAACGATTTCCGGTGATCTATTGATGATTGCCGTAATCATCTACAATATGTTTGATGCCGATTGGCGTCTGGCTTTAATCACACTTTCTGTCGTTCCATTTCTTCTCATTGCCTCCTATATATTTAAGGAAAAGGTAAGGGTGAGCTTTCAGGATGTGCGTCAGCAGGTTCAACGACTCAATGCCTTTGTTCAGGAACATATAACAGGCATGCAAATCGTTCAGATTTTCAACCGCGAAAAGGTGGAAGAAAAGCGTTTTGAACGCATCAATGCCTTGCACCGCGATGCAAATATTCGTTCGGTCATGTATTATTCGGTATTCTTTCCGGTAGTAGAAATTCTAACCGCCATAGCCATTGGATTGATTGTATGGTATGGTGTGAATACGGTGATACGTGGGGTGAATGCTGGCGAGGTGGCTGAGTTTGGTACCATTGTTCAGTTCATCATGTATGTGCAGATGTTCTTTCGTCCGGTACGTCAGATTGCCGACCGGTTTAATGCCATGCAAATGGGCATTGTCGCAGGGGAGCGCGTGTTTAAATTAATCGATGCAGAAGAAAACCTCGAAGAAAGTGGAACGGAGAAGCCTGTGATCAAAGGCGATATTGCATTTAAAAATGTGTGGTTTGCCTACCAGGACGAAGATTGGGTGATCAAAGACCTTTCCTTATCTGTTGAAGAAGGAAAAACACTGGCGCTTGTGGGTGCTACGGGTGCAGGTAAGTCGTCGATTGTCAATTTGATATCGCGCTTTTATGAATACAATAAAGGGGAAATAACGATAGATGGAATCTCCATCCGTGACCTGGATCTGGTTCATTTACGCAAACATACTTCTGTGGTACTTCAGGATGTATTCTTGTTCTCAGGAAGTATTCTGGATAACGTGAAGCTCTTCAATCCGAATATGTCGGATCAGGAAGTGATAGATGCCTGCAAAGCGGTTGGCGCACATGAATTTATAGAAAAGCTTCCTGGTGGATATTCATATAAGGTGATGGAACGCGGAGCGACCTTGAGTGTGGGGCAGCGCCAGTTAATTTCTTTTGCCCGTGCCTTGGCGTTTAACCCACGCATTTTGATTTTGGATGAAGCGACCTCAAGTGTCGATACTGAAACCGAAGAACTCATTCAAAAAGCCATTGCCTTGCTGATGAAAGGACGCACGAGCATTGTTATCGCCCACAGACTATCGACCATTCAACATGCTGATGAAATTGTAGTACTTGAAAAGGGTGAGGTTGTAGAGCAGGGAACACATGCTGAACTAATTGCAAAAGAGGCCGCCTATGCTTCTATGTACCGGAGTCAGTTCGAAATGAACCAGCCCAGCGTAGTGAATTCGTAATTCTACAATAGTCATAATTTATTCCGCAAGGGTAGGAGAGAAAGCAGTTTTCAAGTTCGTACTTTGCTTTATGCACAATGAAGGGGTAGATGCAAAAGTGAAAGAAGTTATGCTTATTGATGATGAGCCTATCGACTTATTCATCAATGAAAAGCTGTTAAACGCATATAACTTTGCGCACAAATACGTGGCCTTTCAGGATGCTGGCCAGGCTCTCAGGGAATTAGAAAAAAGGGCGCTAGCGAAAAAAGCCTTACCCTATATCATCTTCCTCGATTATTTTATGCCCCAGATTGATGGCTTTGATTTTTTTAAGCAAGATGAAGGGGCTTGAAGAACAATATGCTCTCGCATTTGGTAAAACACGCGTCATCATGCTCACTACCATGAAGGCTCCGGAAAAACGGAAAAAGCTGGAAGCCTTCGACCGTATTTTTTGTGTCATGAATAAGCCATTGAATGAAAAGGCAGTGGCTGATCTAAGCGGCCGACTTTTTCAGATAGCCGAGAAGTAGTTCGTTCGTAAGGTGGAGGTGATTAAGCAATTTGGCTGGATTCCCTTCTTCCGAATTAAAACGTTTCCAATATTTTTCCATCTTTCCTTCGTCCACATAATCCTGGTGACTTTTGTTGAGCAGGTATAAAATTTTGGAAAAATTCTTCACGGATATGGCCATTGGGTTATCCTTCCAAGCGTATTTACGCCAAATGGCGATGGGCTAAATGATAATTTTGCTCCTGAAATCAATGATGTTGACTTTGTCCGTCTCACAATTTTTAATCGTTGGGGGGAACGCTCTTTACAAAACTTACCCAGTTCGACACAAGCGGGAGTAGCCAGGTCGTAGGCCCAATCAATACGGGTTATACAGTGCCTAATGATGATGTTTTCCGCTATTTTACATTTTGCTATGATTCTGCTTCAGGAATAGCCCGTGTACTTGTAAATGACTCCATCATATGGAATTATGAAACAGGCACAGCAAGTTCCCTCTATTGGACCAATGCGGGCAATGCCACCGTGGGAAGTATCATGGATGGAAATTGTTCAGGGAACCCTTTATTGGATTGGGTAAATATTTCCATCCCAATCAGTATTTATGGTCGTCCGGTTTCCACGCTTTCAGGTCCTGACGCAGTTTGTATTAACGCAACAGAAGCGTAGCACTGCGATACACCTTCTTATGTGACTTATGCATGGACGGCAAATACAGGGTCTGTATTAAGCGGACAATCTTCTCCTTATGCTACAATACAATGGACACAGGCGGGTTTGCAAACGGCTAACTTGTTGCTCAGCGATACCAGAACTTCCTGCGATACAAGCCTAAGCTTTGGTGTAACAGTGAACGCGCTTCCTGATGTTACCATTTCAGGCAATGATTCTTTCTGTCTGGGCGACACGGGGTCTTATTCCCTGAGCAGCACTGCACAATCTTATTCCTGGAGTGCAAGTTCCGGAGGTACTTCAAGTACGTCAAGCTTTGAAAAAATATGGTCAGGTGCTGGTCAGCAGTTGGTATACCTCAGTGTTACCGACACAGGGACATCCTGCGTCAATGCAGATACCATAAAAATCTGG
>JALRIQ010000008.1 GCA_023277325.1 Bacteroidia bacterium
CCAAATTTGGCTTACGCATCAACTCCATAGACGGAGGAGGTTTACGCAATGCTATTCCGAGGGAAGCCTTTGCGACTGTGGTTGTTGATATTCAAAAGACCGGTGAATTTGAAGAACATCTGCACCGCTTGAGTTCGGCTATCAAACAAGAGCTTGCAAGCACGGAGCCCGACCTAAATGTAAAGTGGGAATTAACGGCAAACCCGGTTAATGTGGTGAATATTACCTCTCAGGTAAATATTATCCGTGCGCTTTATTCCATGCCAAATGGTGTGCACAGCATGAGTCGCGAAATTCCTGATTTAGTTGAAACAAGTTCAAACCTTGCACGCATAATCTTGAAGGACGGCATATTTACTAGCCAAAGTTTACAAAGAAGCTCCGTTGAATCCTCCAAAGAAGATATTGCCAATGCAATTCGTGCCTGTTTTGAACAAATTGGCGCTGTCGTAGAAAATGGCGGAGATTATCCCGGTTGGAAACCAAATCCGGATTCTGACTTACTTGATACAGCCATTGCTTTGCATAAGGAAGTATTCAACCGTGATCCTAAGGTTGCTGCCTGTCATGCCGGCTTAGAAACCGGAATTATTACTGGCGTTTATCCGGGATTAGACATGATTTCCATCGGACCAACCATCAAACACCCTCACTCTCCGGATGAGAAAGTGAATATCAAGTCGGTTGCAGACTTCTGGGGCTTATTTTTAAAGCTTTTGGCCAAGTTGTAAATAACACAATAGCACAAGTGTCTGTGGCATAAGTTAAAGCCGGCCTCGGATTCTGGGTATGTTATTCAGCTAATTTGTTATGAATAAAACAATTACGGTTACCTGAAATGTTATGCTTTCGCTAAAATCAAAGGAGGATCCAATTTTTATAACCGTTGTGGTGCGCTTTTCAGCACTGAGGATATTGAAATAGATGGAACCAATACCAGCGGACTATCTACTGTTAAGGTGACGGATAATACAAACTTCGCGTCTGGTACGAGAATATTTCTGGCTACAGAAATACAACCAAAATTTACGAGGGAGAGAATACACGCAAGTGATTGAAAAGGCTGCTCATTGAGTAGCCTTTTCTTTTATACAAGAGGCGGAAGATGTAAATTGCGCCCCAATGACAGCCTATCAATTTACTGAAGAATTTGCAAGAGAAATGGATGCGCAAGACGTGCTTGCCTCCTTTCGTGATGAATTTCATATTCCCCACATTCATGGTAAGGAAAGTATCTACCTAACAGGAAACTCCTTAGGATTACTTCCTAAAACAGCCCGTTCCCATGTAGAGCAGGAATTTCTAGACTGGCAAAACTTCGGCGTTGAAGGACATACCGATGCAAAAAATCCATGGCTTTATTACCATCATTTTCTAAGTAAGCAAGCAGCTTCCATCGTCGGAGCTTTAGAAAAAGAGGTGGTTGTGATGAATAACCTCACGGCGAACCTGCACCTGATGATGGTCAGCTTCTACCGTCCAACTTCCGAGCGTTATAAAATTATCATTGAAGGAGGTGCTTTTCCTTCAGACCAGTATGCAGTTGACTCCCAGGCGAAGTTCCATGGTTATGATCCAAAATCGGCCATTATTGAGCTAAAGCCACGCGAAGGCGAGCATACACTCCGAACTGAAGATATCCTTGCTACCATAGCTTCAAATAAAGATAGCCTCGCCTTAGTTATGTTAGGTGGAGTGAACTACTATACCGGACAAGCCTATGAAATGGAGAAAATCACCCAAGCAGCGCATGCCGCAGGTGCATTTTGTGGATTTGATTTAGCGCATGGTGCAGGAAACTATCCTGTTAAACTTCATGACTGGGATGTAGACTTTGCCGTTTGGTGTTCGTATAAATACCTGAATAGCGGACCAGGAGGTACTTCCGGAGTATTTGTGCATGAAAAGCATGGAAACAATCCTGATATTCCTCGTTTCGCAGGATGGTGGGGACATAACGAAAAAGAGCGTTTTCTCATGAAACGTGACTTTATGCCAACTGAAGGAGCGCAAGGTTGGCAATTGAGTAATGCACAAATCTTCCCAATGGCCATACACAAGGCCAGTCTGGACATTTTCGAACGTGCCGGTTTCGACCGCCTTCGTGCAAAAAGCATCACCCTTACAGGCTATTTGGAATTTGTATTAAACTCACTTACCGCTTCAAGTAATCTCGACTTTGAAGTGATTACCCCAAATGACCCTGAACAACGCGGTTGTCAGCTTTCTGTATTGGTAAAATCGCAAGGAAAAGCGCTTTACGACTATTTGAAAGCTCAGAGTATCATTGTAGATTGGAGAGAACCTAATGTTATCCGTATGGCCCCTGTGCCGTTATACAACAGATACCTCGACATCTATGAACTCGGAAAAACTATCCAAGGCTTCCCTGGCTAATACGGAACTCGTTCCTTATGATGCATCTTGCTTTGCCTTTTTAGAAGCCGAGCTCGATAGTCCTGAAATTCTTTTTCAGGCGATGGCCACTACCATTGCCTACCCTGTTGAACAAAGTGCCTTTGAGGCTTTCATTTCGCAAGAACATTGCGCGCCTTTTGTCCTGAAGCAAGGAAAACAAATCATTGCTTATGGCGATATCATCCATGAAAAAGGAAAAGAACAAAGACTCTGTCGTTTAATCGTTGGTCATGAATTTCGAGGCAAGGGCTATGGAAAAGTCCTGGTGAATGGTTTGATTAAAAAAGCCTTAGAAAAGGATCCCGAGCTGCCTATATTCCTCTATGTTATAGATTCAAATACAAGTGCCAAAGGATGTTATTCCTCCTGCGGATTTGAAGCAACAGGAGTTCGCTTCGACCTGCAGAATGGCGAACTCTCCTACCCCACAGTTCAAATGAAATACCATGGAAATTGAAGTCAAAAATATTGAGAAATCCTTTGATCAGGTTACGGCTTATTGGTCGCCAGCTCTGCTTGCCCAATTAAACGGACAGGATGTGCGTATCGCAAAATTGAAAGGAGAGTTCCCCTGGCACCAGCATGATGAAGAGGATGAATTATTCCTGGTAATCAGTGGCCATTTGGAAATTGACTTAAAAGAGAAAACCCTTCAACTTCAAGCGGGTGAAATGGTCGTTATACCAAAAGGCACACAACATCGGCCTAGAGCGCAAGAAGAAGTGCATGTTTTGCTTTTTGAACCATCAAGCACCTTGAATACGGGAAATACAGAAAATGAATTTACCAAAAAGGAGCTGAAAGACCTGCGCTAGTGAAGGGCCGTGAGGTTACCACGTTTTACGCGCACCACATACCCTCCACGGCAATAATCGAACTCGCGGTAGGTGAGGTAATAACCATAAACTTCCTGATGGCCCCCATTATTTTTGAACTCTCCAGTCCACTCCTCAGTCGGGTCAGTGCTGCGGAACATCACCTCTCCCCAGCGGTTGAAAATGATGAGCTGGTAGCTATCAAAACTGCATTCCATTCCGAAGATATTCCGGAAATTCCCATCATAAGGATAGGTATCGTTTAATCCATCGCTATTGGGTGTGAAAGAATTCGGAAACTCAACGACACAGTAAGAATCGTGGTAATACGCTAATTCAAATGTGTCCAATAAATTCTGGCATTGAGTTGTCGCATTCACAACAAAATAACCTTCTGTCCGAATGGAATCCAATAAGACATCAGAACCCAAGACACGCCATGTAATGGTAGCACTATCTATAGGTACTTTAGGAAGGAAAACCTCATCTTTACATAGCACATAACCGGGATCTAAATCCAAAGTCCAGAAAGGATAAATCTCCAGGAATACCGAATCATAATCCACACATTTTGCGGCAGTGGTTGCTTTCAGGTAATACCAGCGGTGGGTATCTGGCTGAACCCAGGTGACTGCCTCAAAAGGCTCCCTCACTCCTACCTTTGGTATCCATTCAAAACTATAATTCCCCTGTGCGGTTAATAAGATACTGTCGCCAGGACATACTCTTCCATCATAGGATCGAATGATATCCAAATCAGGCAGCTCATTTATAATAACATTAAATGAATCTTTTTGGGTGCAATTTGCATAGATCTTGGTGAGCGTATAAGAGTAGGATTCCTCTGGTGCTACCTCGGGATAAAGTTCCTCATCATCCGACATATACATGGAACTGCTCCATTTAAACGAAAGTATGCTCGTGTCATTTAATGGACCTATCGTTATGCGATTGCCCAAACAAATCGGGGTATCGATCACCGCCGTAAATACTTCTGGGAAAAATATCCGTATCGGCTTGGTTATACTATCTCTGCAATGCTCATTCTCCACAAACAGGTTCACATAAACCACCCCTGAATCGGTATAAAACCACTGTGTGGTATCACGAATACTGATGTCGCGCACTGAATTTACATCGCCAAAATCCCAATACAACTTGGTAATATTGGTCGAGGTATTGAAAAACTTCACCCGGAGTCCATCACAGGGTGGTAAATATTCATGCACAAAATCAGCAGCAATGGTATTCTTCAATACGTTGACCTTGCTTTCCACATAACAGGAAACTGAACTCTTCCTAACCGAATAAGTCGCATCGGCAAAGACGGTGGCTTTCGGATTCGGAACATTGGGATTATCTAAATTCGTCGCAGGCGACCATTTATAAGAGATTCCATCTTCTGGTGCAGGATTTCCCAATTGCACCTGTTCTCCATAACACACAATACTGTCCTGTATTAATGCCTCGATGGTATCAGCAAGTATATGACCAATACGGAAAG
>JALRIQ010000009.1 GCA_023277325.1 Bacteroidia bacterium
ATAAAAATTACTATTTCCCGGATACGACCATCATCCATTATAAAGGAGAAAGCACCAAAAAGACCTCGGTAAATTATGTCTTTGTCTTTTATCGGGCCATGGTCATTTTCGCCAAAAAACATTACTCGGCACGTTATGCCAGTCTGTTTGGGATTTTCATCAATCTGGCCATTTGGTTTCGAGCAGGGATTGCCTTGTTGTTTCGTTTTGCACAGGCAGCCTGGCAACCGGCTTTGGATGCAGGCATTTTGTTTGGAAGCTCCTATTTATTGAAACTTTATTGGGAGGCCAACCATAAGTTTATTCAAGGCGGCGAATACCCTCCGAAATACCTCTATATCAATGTGCTTTTATATTGCTTATTCTGGGTGCTGGGAATTTCCTTTTCCCAGGGCTATAAGCGCCATGCTCCGTTAAGACGTATTGTATTTGGCATGTTTTACGGCACCATCGCCATTGCGGTGCTTTATGCCTTTGCTCCAGATGATTTACGTTTCAGTCGTGCGTTGATTGTATTGGGCGCCGGTGCGGGAGGTTTATTGCTGTTGCTTTATAGATTGGCCTTGTATTTCATTAAATACAAATCCTTGAACTACGGTGAGCGGAAGGCCTATAATACTTTGATTGTAGGAAACCCCGAAGAGGCCAAGCGCGTTCGGAATTTGCTGACTGAAAGTGGGGTTCCGCATACCTTTCATGGTTATATATCACCGAGCTTGGAGAAACTTGAGGCACCTGAGTATTTGGGAACACTCGATCAACTTCGCGAGATCATCGAAGTTTTCCGGGTAACCGAAGTGATCTTTTGTGCGAAGGATATTGCCTCATCCGATATCATCCACTGGATGGGAAATCTTGGTGATGAAGAAGTGAATTTCAAAATTGTTCCGGAAGAAACCCTCTATATCATTGGCAGCAATAGCAAGAATACCAATGGTGAATTCTATACCATCGACTTAAAACTGGCTCTTGCAGACGGCACCCAACAGCGCAATAAACGTTTCTTTGATTTAGCTGCTTGTATCGGCATGTTTGTCGGCTTCCCATTGCTGCTGTTTATGGTGAAAAACCTGGGCGGCTTTTTTTCAAATTGGTTTGATGTACTCCTTGGCAGAAAATCGTGGGTGGGTTATATCCAGGCAGCTGAAAGTCAACACCTTCCATCCATACCAAAAGGCGTATTAAACCCCGCCGGCAATGCTGATTTAAGCAAGTTGAGTCTCAGTCCGGATATCATCAACTTCCGCTACGCACGCGATTTCAGCGTCAACAACGACCTCCAAATTCTTCTTAGTTATTTGCGTTTCCTCGGAAATTAATTTCCGCAACTTTCCGAAAGCTCTAAGCGTCGTCAAAAAGCTATCGAAAAGTTTGTCTCAAAGAAACCTCAACCAGCTTTCGAAAAGTTTATTTCAAAAATTTTCTGCCCCTACACCGGTGGATGCAATATTTCAACAGCCAAAACCATTATATCACCATGCGCTATTCCGTGTTTGTGTCTTTTGTCTGTTTAATGTCCTGTCATTCTTCTGGAACGAATGAGGCGGCGGTGACCGTGCCCGATAGCCTGGCCTTGGAACAAAACATGCTCCTTGAACCTGATGAGCCTGCTCTCGATTCAGTCAAGTTCAGCATCAATTCAGATACGACCTATTCCTATAAAAAGGCATTGGCCCAACTGCAGGCCAGAAGAAATTCATGGCTTGCCAATTACCAATCCCAACTGAATCAGGTGGACAAAGACAGCATCCTTCTGCTGGCTGGCAAAGATTTGGAAAATACGTTGGTCCAATCCATTTTTCCCTTTTGGTATGGAACGGCGTGGGATTTTAATGGAATCAGCAATGTGCCTGGTGAAGGCCAGATTGCTTGTGGTTATTTTGTGAGCACCACCTTGAAACACGCCGGGTGCAATTTAAACCGGTATCGGGTGGCGCAGCAAAGTGCTAAAAAGGCCTGTGAGATTTTCGCGCTGGGGGATAGCGTGTGGCGGATTCAACCCACAGATATCGATGATTTTAAAGTGAAAACTGCCCACTTAAAGGACGGCCTTTATTGCATCGGACTGGATTACCATGTGGGCTTTTTACTCAAACGCGAAGGCCGCTACTTTTTTATCCATTCGAGTTATGTGGGCATCGATGGAGTGAGTCTGGAAACCATAGAGGAGTCCCCCGCATTTTATAGTCAGGTATATTACCTCAGTGCCTTAAGTACCAATAAGAAATTTGTGAAGGCCTGGCTTTCTGGAAACTTCATCAATCACCAATAAATACGGCGTCGTAATGTCGTATTGTCGACGAGTCGATAAAACTACTTCTTCCGTGAT
>JALRIQ010000010.1 GCA_023277325.1 Bacteroidia bacterium
CGGCTAACGGAGCAGAAATCAATGCATCTGTTATCGTTTCAAATCATGTTGCGAACATCGACATGACTGGAGAAGCAGCAGGTGTTTATGTAGTGAAAGTAAATACTGCTTCAGGTGTATACACAACACGTATTACCTTGAGCAAATAAGCATAGCTCACAAACGAAAAAAGCCCCAGCGTTATGTTGGGGCTTTTTTTATGCTTAAAGGTTAATAAAAGCTAGAGATCAATTTAAGGTATAGCCAGTTCCGTCGGCACCGTCTTTAAGTTGGATACCTGCCGCGCCAAGAGCATCACGAATTTTATCGGAAGTAGCGAAGTCTTTGTTTTGTCTTGCTTCCTGACGGATCTCAATCACCAACTGCATCAATTGATCAACCACGCTGGAGCTTCCAGATTCTTCTGCTTGTATGCCAAGAATATCGACAATAATTGCACTGTAGTCTTTTTGAAGACGTGCAAAGAGTTTTTCACTGATAGCGCCCGTGGCGAGTTTTTTCGCACTGAAGCTATTGATGCGGGTTGCCAGATCGAAGAGGTTGGCAATACATTTTGCCGTGTTCAGGTCGTCACTCAGATTTAGGAAAGCCTGGTTCAGGTTGTTTTCTATCTCTGCTTCAAGTTCCGTATTAAGGTTTCCTTTTGAATGGCTGAGTTGCTGCAAAGCTCTTAAGGCATTCATCAGGCGTTTATATCCTTTTTCAGAGGCCTCCAGCGCATCATTGCTGAAATCGAGCGTGCTGCTATAATGCGATTGCATCCTAAAGAAGCGAACAGTCATGGGTGAATAACCCTTTTTGAGTAGCGGATGATTCCCGGTAATAAGTTCTGCAGGAGTGAATGAGTTTCCCAATGATTTACTCATTTTCTGACCGTTTACCGTCAACATATTGCTATGCATCCAATAACGCACAGGAACTTCTCCATCAGCAGCTACGGATTGCGCAATCTCACACTCGTGATGCGGGAATTTTAAGTCCATACCACCTCCGTGAATATCAAACTGCTTGCCCAAGTATTTGGTGCTCATAACGGAGCATTCAAGGTGCCATCCTGGGAATCCAACGCCCCAAGGGGAAGGCCATTTCATGATATGGCGTTCATCGGCATTTTTCCAAATGGCAAAATCAAGTCCATTGCGCTTTTCCTCTTGCCCGTCCAATTCACGGGTATTATTGATCAAATCTTCTAAGACACGACCGGATAATTTGCCATAATTGCCTTTGGCCTCCTGGTATTTTAACACATCAAAATACACAGACCCATTCACCTCATAAGCAAACCCATGATCTAAAATTTGCTGAACCATCTGAATCTGCTCAATGATATGTCCGGTGGCACTAGGCTCAATACTCGGACTGATAAAGTTGAATAGGCGCAAGGTGTCGTGGAAATCGTTCGTATACATCTGAACCACTTCCATAGGCTCCAGATTATCGAGCCGAGCTTTTTTGGCGATTTTATCTTCGCCTTCATCGACGTCGTCTACCAAGTGACCAACATCCGTGATATTGCGCACATAACGCACCTTATATCCCAGGTGGCTAAGGTAACGGTATAGGACGTCAAAAGTCATGAAGGTTCTTACATTCCCCAGGTGCACAAAATTGTACACGGTAGGTCCGCACACATAAAGTCCGACATGTCCTTCGTGAATGGGGGTAAAAACTTCTTTCTCTCGTGAATACGAGTTATAAATAGATAAGGGGAAATCG
This sequence comes from Bacteroidia bacterium, assembly GCA_023277325.1. Lineage (GTDB taxonomy): Bacteria > Bacteroidota > Bacteroidia > UBA8524 > UBA8524 > UBA8524. Next base: position 1,717 of record JALRIQ010000010.1, read on the forward strand.
TTATAACCTGCCATAAAGCCCGCAATTTAAAACATTTTCAGCTCTGCCAGGAGCATGTTTATACATGGGATTCGACCACCTTTAGTAAAAAGATGATATAGATGAGTACGAAAAGCATTCCTTCCCAGCGACTTATGTGTTTATCATGGGTGATCAGGTAAAAGAACAGTCCTGAAGCAATCATTACTGGTAAAGCAAAATGAAGCAGTTCATCCGGAACAGCTATGGGCGAGATAAAGCTGGCAATGGACGGCACCACAAGGCAGTTGAATACGCTGGATCCCAGTACATTGCCAATAGCCATTTCTGCCTGGCCTTTGCGAATAGCCTGCACGTTCACCACCAATTCAGGTAATGTGGTACCCAAAGAGAGAATCGTTAATGCCACAATAGAATTTGGTATCTCAAAGCTTATGGCGATTTCACTCAAGGAAGAGATGGTGTATTCCGCACCCAAGTAAATTCCAATACCGCCTACAAGAAGGAAACCCACATTTTTCAGAGGGAATTTGCCCCTATTATTGAGTTTCATCTTTTTCTGGTCGGGAACAACAGCCTCATTTTTTACAAGGTACATGCTGTAAACCACAAAAATGAAGAGTCCAATGATGGATTCATGCCATTCGATTACCCCATCATATGAAAATAAGGTGATGGCGAAAATGCTCCCTATTAGGTAGTGTAAATCAATAAAGATATACTTGCTTGAAAGATGGATGTCTATTTTATGGATAAGCGCTACAACGCCAGTAATGAAAAGGATATTTGAAATATTGGACCCGAAAATATTTCCGGCAACAACCTCACTTACCCCATTATGGGCCGAAATAATGGCCGAGACAAGTTCCGGAAGGGAAGTACCCACCCCTACAATGAAAATTCCGATTACCAAAGGAGGCAATTGAAAGTATAATCCAATACGCTCTGCCGAATTTGTAAAAATTCGGGCTGAAAAAATGAGCGCCGCGAGGGAAATAATAAAAATCAGGAAGGCACTTACCATTGGGCGAATATCGGAAATCATCTGATTTGCACATGATGGCGATTATTTTTTTCCAAAGCCGTCTGCGGAGGCAACGCTTCAATCGTTTTGGTCCTCTTTAAATCAGTAACTTAGGTTTGCAATAGACAACCTTTCTGTCTATAAACTCGTTAAAGAATAAAAATCCCTGTTAACCGATAACTAAAAGGGACGCCTCAATTGAGCGTCCCTTTTCTTTTATATAGACGGTCAAACCGTCTCAAGTCTCTTGTCTCTCGTCTTAAATCTCCCGTCTAGTCTAATTACTTCATCTGCTCAGCGCGTTTTTCACGCTGCATCGGATTCTCTTGCTCACGCTGACGTTGTTTGTAGAGCTCAAAACGTGTCGGTTCCATGCGTGGAGGCCAATAGTTGTTGTTTCTGTTCACGTCAGCAGTCTCCAAGTTTGGATCCAGACTAATACGAACAACTTCTTTCTGAAACCAAAAGACCTTGCTCACTTCTTTATCACCAAAGCGCCAGATTTCTGCCGGGATATAGACTTTCTCTTTGGTGCCATCTTCGAATTCAAATTCAAGAATGACTGGCATCACAAGTCCACCCACCGTTTCGAAATCCAATTGATAGAAATTCAATTTGCTGTTCAAGAGTTCTTTTTCTTCCGGACTTAATCCTTTCAGGAGGTCTTGGTATTCTTTTCTATCCAATTCATTCACCTTAAAGCGATCAGGATCCGTATAGAAGTCGTTGGTGCTTGGGTCAGTTTCAACGACGGTTTTATTTACCGTATCCGCTCTATTCAAAATATCACCTTGGAAAATCAGGCGATCGGCGTTACGCTTTTTCTCATCAATCACTGCTTCGAGGTCTGGGTTTTGTGAATTGACCCTATACCATTGCACATTTTTCAAAGCGATATCGCAGTGGTCAGTGCTATAGAACCATCCTCTCCAGAACCAATCCAAATCCACTCCTGAGGCATCTTCCATGGTACGGAAGAAATCTGAAGGCTCTGGGTGTTTGAACATCCAACGTTGTGCATAGGTCTTGAAGGCATAGTCGAAATTCTCTCTACCTAAGATGGTTTCACGAAGAATATTAAGTGCCGTTGCTGGTTTTCCATAGGCGTTGTTTCCAAATTGCATAATGCTCTCCGAATTAGTCATGATTGGAGAAATGAAATTTGGATCTCCTTTCATGTAGTCAACGATTTGGTAAGCAGCACCTCGACGTGATGGGTAGTTTTCATCCCATTCTTGTTCGGTGAGGTATTGAAGGAAGGTATTCAATCCCTCATCCATCCAGGTCCACTGACGCTCATCGCTATTGATAATCATTGGGAAGAAATTATGCCCCACTTCATGGATGATTACGGTAATCATTCCATACTTGGTTCTTTCAGAATAGGTGCCATCTTGTTCAGGGCGCCCACCATTGAAGCAAATCATTGGATATTCCATACCGATATTATTGGTATGCACAGAGATGGCTACTGGGTATGGATAATCAAAGGTGTATTTCGAGTAAGTTTTGATGGTATGCGCTACCGTTTTGGTGGAGTACTTTTCCCATAGCGGATTCCCTTCTTTTGGAAAATACGACATGGCCATTATAGTGCGTTTTCCAAACTTCACTGCCTGTGCATCCCAAATGAATTTTCTAGAGCTGGCAAAGGCAAAGTCACGCACATTCTCTGCATGGAAAACCCAAGTACGGGTTCCTTTTGCTTTTGATTTTTCTTTTTCAC
>JALRIQ010000011.1 GCA_023277325.1 Bacteroidia bacterium
ATGCATAAAACTTAGTACTCAGACATTTTTTGTCTTATGTCTCACGTCTTATGTCTCACGTCTTATGTCTCATGTCTCACGTCTTATGTCTCACGTCTTATGTCTCATGTCTCATGTCTCCTTCACCTTAATCCTCACCTAAGAAAGGATAACGGTAGTCTTTCGCAGGAACATAGGTTTCCTTGATTGTTCTTGCAGATACCCAACGAAGCAAGTTCTGCATAGATCCTGCTTTATCATTTGTTCCAGAAGCTCTTGCTCCACCAAATGGCTGCTGACCAACAACGGCTCCAGTTGGTTTGTCGTTGATATAGAAGTTTCCTGCAGCATTCTCTAAACGACGTGTTGCCAATTCAATAGCATAACGGTCTTGAGAGAAGATAGAACCAGTCAGGGCATAAACTGAAGTTGAATCAACCAAATCAAGGGTTTCTTCGAACCTGGCATCTTCATACACGTAAATCGTCAATACCGGTCCGAAGATCTCCTCACACATGGTGATATAATCCGGACGCGGACTCAAAATCACCGTAGGCTCAATAAAGTATCCTTTGCTTTTATCGAAGTTTCCTCCAGCAATAATTTCTACTCCATCTTGTTTGGCTTGGGTGATATACGAAGTGATTTTATCAAAGGCCTTCTCATCGATTACCGCATTGATGAAGTTGGTGAAATCTTCAGTTGGTCCCATTTTCATGCTCGCGATATCCGCGGTTAAATATTCTTTAACCTGAGGCCAAATAGAAGCAGGAACATACGCACGTGAAGCCGCAGAACATTTTTGTCCCTGGAATTCAAACGCTCCTCTTGCCAAGGCAGTCGACAAAGCTTTTACGTCCGCACTTGGGTGAGCCATAACGAAGTCTTTTCCGCCTGTTTCACCTACAATACGTGGGTAGGTCTTGTATTTATGGATATTGTTTCCAATGGTTTTCCAGATGTTTTGGAATACGCCAGTAGATCCGGTAAAGTGAATTCCAGCAAAATCAGGGTGATTGAAAATTACATCCCCAGCAGTAGGTCCATCAACAAATACCAGGTTGATAACACCATCAGGCACTCCTGCTTCACGGAATACTTCCATCAATACATTGGCAGAGTACACTTGGGTATTGGCTGGTTTCCATACTGTCACATTTCCCATCATGGCAGCTGAGGTAGGTAAGTTACCTGCAATGGCCGTAAAGTTAAATGGAGTCAATGCGAAGACAAATCCTTCCAAAGGACGGTGTTCCATGCGGTTCCAGATTCCATCTGATGATTCGGGTTGGTGTGCATAGATTTCCGTCATAAACTGCACATTGAAGCGCAAGAAGTCGATAAACTCACATGCTGAATCAATTTCTGCCTGGTAAGCGTTTTTAGACTGCCCCAACATGGTGGCTGCATTCAAACGCGCACGGTATGGTCCTGCAATCAGGTCGGCGGCCTTCAAAAAGATAGCTGCGCGTTGTTCCCAAGCCATTGCTGCCCAATTAGCCCGCGCTTTTAACGCTGCTTCGATAGCCGCTTTAACATGACTAGCATCTCCCTGATGGAAATGTCCCAAAGTATGTCCGTGATCATGTGGCGGCGACATTCTTACTTTGTTGCCTGTTCTTACCTCCTGGCCACCGATATACATCGGCACATCGCGTTCTTCTGCGCGTGCTTCACGCAATGCAGCTTGCAATTCTTTGCGCTCCGCAGAACCGGGAGCATATGATTTTACCACTTCGTTTTTCGCACGTGGTACCTGAAAAGTTCCGTATGACATAGTGAATCTTGCTTTTAAAATAGCCCAGCAAAAGTAAGGCATAGCTCCCGAAAGCACCAAGTCTTGACCCCTATGATTCGTCCGTGGCACGTTTTTCGTTTATTGATAGAAAAGTCTGCTTATGAAATCCTTCTACTCGCTCCTACTCGCTTTTTTTCTTTTTGGTTCATTTCAGGCCTTCGCTCAAATTGCACCGCGCCAAACGGAATACCAGGCATGCATTGAAACCACCAACCCAATCCTGACACT
>JALRIQ010000012.1 GCA_023277325.1 Bacteroidia bacterium
CAATCTCTTCCAGCCAACTCAGCGACTTTGGTTCCCAGGTATTGCAGGGGGAAACCATTAAAAAGTTTGCTGGCCATTTCTTCCAATCGGGCGGGCACGGCATAAACTCCATCAAACCATTCGAAAAGCTTGACCTCTTCGTTCAGCCATGCGTGGCAGTTTGCGTCAGTTTTTTTGCCCAGCGAATTTGAAGTCTGCTTTTTATCCTTTTTACGCGGAGTCTCCGCCTGGGCTTCGTCTGGTGTTTCAGATTTTTTCAATAGCGCGATGAAGAAACCTTCGCCTTTGGTTTTATGGGGATAGAAAGCATAACCAATCACCCCATTTTTTTCTTTGGGTATGATATTCCATTCTTCCGGAAAGTTGATAAGTAGGCTTTGAAGTTCGTGTTCCTGCGCAAGCCAGTTCAGATTTTCTTCGTTTTCTTCTTCCGAAAAGGTACAGGTGGAATAGAGCAAATACCCACCCGCCTTGAGGTTGGGAAGAATATCCGATAAAATGCGTTTTTGTCTAGCAGCGCACATGGATACGTGTTCGGTCGACCATTCATTCCGTGCTGCCTCATCCTTGCGAAACATGCCTTCGCCGGAGCATGGCGCATCCACTAGAATCAGATCGAACAAGACTTTACTTTTTGCAAAATGCTTCGGGTCTAAATTGGAAACAGCCATATTGGGGAGTCCCCATTTGATGCAGTTTTCCTTTAAGGTCTGCGCCCGTGCACGGATTACTTCATTCGCCAATACCATCCCTCCTTTGGGGTATAAATGGGTAGCAAGTAAGGTGCTTTTCCCTCCCGGTGCTCCGCAAAGATCTAGAGCCAGCGCATTCGTTAAGTCTAGCTGTTTCAGTGCATATTCAATACTCATGGAGCTGGCTTCCTGTACATAATACATTCCGGCATGAAAAGCAGGGTCGAGGGTGAATGAGGGGCGTTCTTTGAGGTAACGTCCTTGTCCATTCCAGGGAGTTGCTTCGAGATCGGGAAGCTTGGAAAAGGGCTTAAATGGATTGAGGCGAATGCTGGTAGGAGCCTCTTCAGAAAGAGCAGTAAAAAGAAGGTCAGCCTCTTGGAGAAGCTGACCTTGAATTCTTTCTTTAAATGCGGAAGGAAAATCCATCCCTATATAATCAATAACGCATCCCCGTAGCAGAGGAATTTGTATTTTTCTTTAATCGCCACTTTATAGGCTTCCATCAAGAAATCGTATCCTGCAAATGCAGCAGACTGCATCATGAGGGTAGACATGGGTGAATGGAAGTTGGTAACAAAAGCGTTTGCAATAGAGAAGTCGTGAGCAGGGAAGATAAACTTATCACTCCAGCCTTCAGAAGAGTTCAGGGTAGCTTTTGAGCTAACGGATGACTCCAACGCACGCATTACAGAAGATCCAATAGCAACAACACGTTTCTTTTCAGCTAATGCTCTGTTTACAGCATTTGCGGTATGGTCAGGGATTTTATAGTGTTCGCTGTCCATTTTATGTTTGGTCAAATCTTCTACCTCTACATCACGGAAAGTTCCTAGTCCGGTATGCAAGGTCACTTCAGAGAATTCCACTCCTTTGATTTCCAAACGCATTTTCAATTCGCGTGAAAAATGCAAACCAGCAGTTGGAGGAGCTACTGCACCTTCTTCTTGAGCGAAGATGGTTTGGTAGCGCTCTTTGTCATCTTCTTCAACAGGACGGTCGATGTATTTTGGAAGTGGAGTTTCACCCAATTTCTCGATGATATTGCGGAACTCGTCGCGTGTTCCATCAAAGAGGAAACGGATTGTTCTTCCACGAGATGTGGTATTGTCTACTACCTCAGCAACAAGGTCATCATTGCCAAAATAAAGCTTATTGCCCACACGAATTTTACGTGCTGGATCAACCAAAACATCCCAAAGGCGTAATTCCTCGTTCAGTTCACGAAGCATAAACACTTCAATCTTCGCCCCGGTTTTTTCCTTATTTCCGTATAGACGGGCAGGAAAAACTTTGGTATTATTATAAACCATCACGTCTTTATCATCGAAATAATCGAGGATATCATGGAAGGTTTTGTGTTCAATAGTTCCTTCAGCACGGTTAAGCACCATCATGCGCGATTCATGGCGCTGCTTGGCAGGGTGTTGTGCAATAAGGTTTTCGGGAAGATTAAATTTAAATTGGGAAAGCTTCATGAGCAGTATAAATGAAGGGTGCGAAAGTATGATATTTCTCGAGGAAAATCAAGAGAAAAGAGCAGGATGACGATAGACGAAAATGCTCCGTCTACTTTTCAATTTCGGCCTTATAGCTATTGAAAGCATTGAAGATAGATGTGGCCAGTTCTTCGCGACCTGCATCGCTTTTTAGGTAAGCTCTTTCTTCAGAATTGGTCATAAATCCAGTTTCAACCAAAACACTCGGCATTGCCGTTTTCCAAAGCACCAGGAAACCTGCTTGTTTTACACCCCGGCTGCGGTTTACTTTCTTGCGTTTGGCCAATTCCGTTTCTATTTCTGAGGCAAAAAGGATGCTTTGCTCCATAAAGGCATTTTGATAGAAAGAGAAGATAATATGTCCTTCTGGTGAATTCGGGTCGAAACCATCGTACCCTGATTGGTAATCGTCTTCAAGAAGCACCGCAGAATTTTCACGCTTGGCTACTTCCAGATTTCCATCATTTTTATGGGTTCCCATCACATAGGTTTCTGATCCGTGTGCTGAGGTGTTTGAGCTGTGATTTACGTGAATGGAGATGAACAGATCTGCCTTATTGCGGTTAGCGATATTGGATCTTTCGTTCAGCTCAATAAAATTATCGGTTAATCGGGTATAGTAAACTTTTATTTCTGGATGCGCTTCTTTGATTAGTTCTCCTAATTTTTTTGCTACGGCGAGAGTAACATCTTTTTCGCGCAAGCCGAGTGAGATAGCGCCTGGGTCCTTGCCTCCATGCCCAGCATCAATGACAATAACTTTGATTTTGCTATCGACAAAATTCAATGTCTGAAAGGAACTAACCAAAATGGTTAGCAGACTTAGCGATACAAGTATTGGAGTTCTCACTTTTGTGCTGTTTTTTTGAAGCGGTATAAAGTTTGCCAAACAAAGCTAATCACAGCATCCGACACTTGAACACCCTTCGCCTAGTACTTATCCCATGTCTTTTGTTAATTGCCTGCCTGCTTGGCCTACAAGTCGCTCAGGCACAAGCTTCTGGGGATTCCACTATAGTGAACAGTGCCGAAAATCCGGATTCGTCAATGCGCGTTCAGCGAAAGATATATAAATCCGCTTTAGATGAAGAAGTCAAGTACAGTGCCAGAGATTCGATCAAAATCCGCGTCAAGGAGAAGAAAATCTACCTCTACGGCGATGCTTTTGTGAAATATAAGTCGATGGAAATTACTGCGGGGATCATTACCATCGATTTTGGAACCAATATCATGGATGCATTTCCTCAGATTGATACCAGTGGAAAGAAGGTCGGTATTCCTCATTTTAAAGATGAAAAAGATGAGATGAGCACCGATTCCTTGCGTTATAACTTCAGGAACAAAAAAGGGATTATCTACGGACTAATTACCGAACAGGCTGATGGATTGGTTTATGGAGAGGTAGTAAAAAAAGACACTGCCGATAATATGTATATCC
>JALRIQ010000013.1 GCA_023277325.1 Bacteroidia bacterium
AGAACCTTTGATAGGAAGCATTTCTGGGAAATCGAGTTGTCCGATTTTCTCAAAATTCTCTTTGACCTGGTTGGCTTTGAAATTGAGCTGGGCAGCATAATCAACATGTTGCCATTTACAGCCACCACAAAGTCCGAAATGACTGCACTTGGCTTCAATCCTGTCTGGACCTGGCTCGTGCAGGTGAATTATTTTTCCGAAAAGGCTTCCTTTTCTCTTTTTTATGATGCGCACATCGGCCAAATCGCCAGGTGCGGCATGGGAAACAAACATGGTCTTTCCGTCGGCATGCGCCAAACATTGGCCTTCAGCTACGGCTTTTCCAATGCGAACCTTTTCAAAAATTAACTGCTTCATTTCGCTGCAAAGGTCTGCAAGCAAAAGCGATGCTGCAAATAATTATGAATGGGTTTATCAGCCCTTAATAAAGTTGGGTTGCTGTGGGATATTTAGAACCAAGTCGGCGGTATTTGAGATCATTCCAAATCCAACGGGTTAGTGAAAGGATCAAACCCAAACCTAAAGCGACCAGAATATTAGTGAGAATAACATCGCCGAGAAGTTCTTTGAGTTGAGGGGCTTGCTCACTAAAGACATAGACAAGCAGAAAGATTACTGCAAAGCTCAAGACAAAATACAGAAGTCCGTATATCATCCAGAACCTTAAGAATCCCCTCTTGCGCACGAGCCCCCATTGCGAAAGCCAACGCTTATTCTTAATGTCCCTTTTCGAATCCATAGGATCGACACCCTAATCGGTGAGTCGACCAAATATACGGATAATCACGTAAATCCCAAGGAAGCCAAGGGGGTACAGAAGCCAAGTAGGTGCTCCCATGGACGCCGGTATCGTTCCAACAAAAACGGAAATGGCTCCTACGGTAAGAGCATAAGGCATTTGAGTGCGCACATGGGCTAAATGGTTGCACGAGGTGGCCAATGAGCTCAGGATTGTGGTATCGGAAATCGGACTACAGTGGTCGCCCAAAACAGAGCCTGCTAAGACACAGGATACTACATTGAAGAAGATTCGTAATACCGCATCAGGTTCCATGCCTTGCTCCATACAAAGCAACCAAACTGCCGGAAGCAACATTGGGTAGAGTATGGCCATGGTGCTCCAGGAAGAGCCGGTGGAGAAAGATACCAATGCAGCCAACACAAAGGTGATAGCCGGGAACCACAGCGGATTGGCGTTGATAGCTTGCAAACTGCTGGTGATATAGGTGGCCGTTTCTAAATACTCGGTGAGGGAGGAGAGGGTCCATGCCAGACAAAGAATTACCACGGCATTGAGCATAAAGCCAAATCCTTTTAATACGGTGTTCAGACTGTCTTGGAGTTTCAGGATCCGCTGTGAAACGCTCAAAATGATGCTTACCGACAAGGCAGCGACGGAGGACCATAACAGTGCTTTATATGAATCTGCATTCCCGATGACTCTGGAAACCCGCGACCAGAAACCATGTTCTGCATCATTCCAAACTGCATCGGAATAACCCGTAACCCAAAGTCCGGTAAGCGTGCCGAAAATCAGAACAAGCACGGGGATTACGGCGTTAAATGCTCTTTTGGGTGCGTCGGGGTCTGGGTCGAGCGAGGTGATTTCTTCGCTTTCGGCAACGTTGTCGTTCAGGTCGGCTGCATTCCTTGCCTTTTGCTCGGCATACAGCATGGGGCCAAAATCCTTTTTACTCCGAATGAGCAGCCACATAAAGAATAGCGTAAAAATTGGGTAGAAAGCATACTGCAAGGAGGACATAAATACCGCATACGGACTGGAGTTTAGTCCGTCGATGGTATCAATTCCATCTTGAATATACCCCAACTGGGCACCAATCCAGGTGGTCACAAAGGCGATAGAAGCCACCGGAGCCGCAGTGGCATCCACAATATATGCGAGTTTTTCACGGGAGATGCGCAGCTTATCGGTAACAGGCCGCATCGTATTTCCTACCACCAGGGTATTGGCATAATCATCGAAGAAGATCAATATTCCCAGAAACCAGGTGGCCATCTGCGCACTGCGAGGAGTTTTGGCAAATTTGGAGATATGCCGAACCATACCAGCCATTCCGCCATTTTTGGAAATAACAGCGACAGTGCCTCCAATCAATAACGAAAAAAGGATTACACTGATATGGCCGCTATCCGCTACCGCCGGCAGCAGGTAATCGGTGATGCTTAAAAAGATGCCAGAAAGCACCCATTTCTCCGGGAACACATAATGCAAGTGAATAAATACACCGGATAAAATGCCCAGAAAAAGAGAAGAAATAACTTCCTTAAATGCAATAGCAAAAATAATGGCAAGCAAGGGGGGGAGGATCGACAACCAACCCGGCATGCTGCGCAATGGAGTCTGCTGTGTTTGCTCAGACCCATCGGAATAGGCCGTTGCTGTCAATTGTTTGCCAGAGCCATTATAAGCTGTAGTTTCAATTTCTTGTCCCGATTCAACTTGGTAATAAGTTCTTAAAAAATCGCCGAATGAAAGTCGGATACTGTCGCATGAAGTTTCGCCTGTATAGCGAAATACAATGTTTCTTCCCTCTGCGGCCGGAGCCTTTAAGCGCAGAAATTCAGAATCGGCGCTGGCTCCTTGAATAAATTGGAAAGAGAATAAAAAGAGAAGGAAGAAGCGAAAGGCGACCTGCATCAGGCGAAGATGGCTTTTTTGCCCGAATTCGTCAAATTCTCACTGTGGATTAAATGTCAGGAATAATGCGCAGTAAGCCGCCTATTTTGCCGATTTTTGTGTAGGTGCATGAAAAAGATTTACAGTCGGAGAATGTCAAAGAACTGCAATGGCTGAATGGAGATCAGCAGGCTTTTAGTCAACTTTATGCTCGCTATTATCCTATTCTTTTTGGAATTGCGCGGAGTTATTCAGACGAAGCAGCAAGCGCTGGAGATGTCGTTCAGGATGTCTTTTTAAAACTTTTCAAACAGAGAAATTCATTGGAGGTGAGCCACGTAAAAAGCTACCTCTTTCAAATGACCAAAAACCGTTGCATGGACCTGCACCGGGGTAAAAAAAATCAAGAGTCATTGGATGAGGCGGGGGATCTGGAAGCCACAGAAAATAGTGATAGTCAAATCGAGGTGCGCCAAACCGGAGCACAACTCAAAGACCTGATCAAGGCTTTATCGCCACAATGTCGTACCGTTTTTCTTTTGGTCCGTTTCGAAAACCTCAAGTACAAAGAGGTGGCAGAGCTTTTAAATATCTCCAATAAAACCGTGGAGAACCATATGGGCAGGGCACTGAAAGCTTTACGCCAGGGGATGCAGGACGATGGTCAAGGCTCCAATCTCGGGATATGGCTTTTCCCCTTGTTTGCCAGTGATTTCATGCAACATCAAAATTTATTTCAGGAGCTGTTGGGGGTAAGGGGCTAATCAGGCGTCTTATAAGTGAAGCATGCCACAAGAGCATATACATATCGATGATTTATTAGCGAAAAGACTCGCTGGGGAAGAGTCTGCCGAAGACAAGCAACTACTTGATTCTTTGTTGGTAGACGACCCTTCTATTTGGTTGACCGCAGAAAAAAGTTGGCTTAACGCCAAATCTGACTGGTTCACGGAAGAAGAGGCGAAATCCACTACGGCGTCGCCTTTCTTGCAGGTTGAAAAACCAAAAAATAGATCATTACGGTGGTTGTCTGTTGCGGCTTCCTTAATCCTTATCGCCATGATTTCTTTCTTCCTGATTCGTGAAAATGAAGTAGAGACATTCGCCATTCTCTCTCAAACAAAAACTGAGGCAGGTCAACAAAAGGAACTTACCCTTCCGGATGGATCACTCGTTCGCATGAACGCCTCAACTACCATTCGCTTTCCTGAAAATTTCGCTGCCGACAAGCGCGAGGTATACCTAGAAGGTGAGGCGTATTTTGAAGTCGTTTCCGACAAAAAGCGACCGCTGATCATTCATGGTACCGAAGCCAATGTTAAGGTTCTTGGAACAGCCTTCAATGTGAATGCTTATCCGGGAAAAGGAATGGAAGTAGCGGTGCGCACCGGAAAGGTGAATATGGTGAGTCATTCAGGAAATGGTACCGATGTACTGATGGTGCCGATGATGAAAAAGGGGATATCCAATAAATTTGCCGGTATCTGGCAGGTCGAGGCTGCAGGCGAGCAGGATTTTGACTGGCTAGATGGAAAATTGATTTTCGACGAGAAGCCGCTTGGCGAAGTGGTTCAGGAACTCAGCCGCTGGTACGGGGTAGAGGTAGTTTTAGAAGATGAAAAATTAGCCGCTTGCCGTATCTCATCAACATTTTATCGAAACAGTATTGAAGAAGTCTTAGAGACCTTATCTTTGATCGTTGATTTACACTTCGTACTCCAAGATGGACGTTTTGTGATCAGCGGCAAAGGCTGCTAACGCAGAAAGGTTTCATGCTCAAATATCTCATTGCCACGTGCTTATGCTTTCTCTTGGCTGCGGAAGCTGCTTTTAGTCAGTCCTTGACTACGCGCGTTGACATTGTTGCGCAAAATACCCCACTCAAAGAAGTACTTCAGGGCATTGAAGCTCGGTACGATATCCAATTTTCTTATTCCGATGATGTAGTTCCAGTCGATAGGCCAATCACCCTTCGTCTGAAGAACGTCTACCTAAGAGATGCACTTGCCCAAATATTCGCGAATACCTTTATCGACTTTAAAGAAAATCAAAATCAGGTATTGCTCTTTCGCAAGAAATTGAACCTGGATACAGAGAAAGTATTTTCGATAAGTGGCTTTGTGCTTGACGCGAGCAGCGGCGAGCCTTTGGTAGGCGTAAATATTCGGAAGGTAGGAAGCCTAGAGGGGACAATTACCAATTATTATGGATTCTATTCTATGGCCGTTCATTCGGATACTTTTCGCATCCAAATATCCTATGTAGGTTATGAAACGGTGGAGGAATTCATCCTTCTCGATCAAAACATCAATTTAAATATCAGGCTGCACGATAAAGCCAGACTAAAAGAGGTGGTTATCGAAGGCAAAATGGAGCAAATGCCGGAAGAGATTACTTCAATCAGTGCGATTGAAGTACCCATTCAGCAGATTCAAGATATTCCGGCACTCTTTGGAGAAAAGGATGTTTTTAAGGTTTTCAAACTCATGCCAGGCGTGCAGTCGGGAAGTGAAGGGCAAGCAGGATTATACGTCCGCGGTGGTGGCCCAGACCAGAACCTAATTATCCTCGACGATGCCACGGTATACAATGCCTATCACCTGTTTGGACTTTTTTCTCTTTTTAATGGAGATGCCCTAAAGTCGGCCCACCTAACCAAAGGCGGTTTCCCTGCGCGATACGGCGGACGGCTTTCATCGGTGATGGATGTCAACATGAAGGACGGAAACAAGGAAGAGTTTCATGGATCGGGTTCCATCGGTTTATTGTCATCATCGCTCACACTCGAAGGGCCCTTAAAAAGAAATGTCGGTTCATTTTTGGTGACCGGAAGGAGAATGTACCTGCTCGATTTATTAATCAATCCTTTCCTTACCAATGCATCGCTTACTTTCTATTTTTATGACCTTACCGCTAAGGCAAATTGGGTTTTCAGCGATAGAGATAAGTTACATCTGAGTTTTTACCATGGCCGTGATCGATATGGTTTTTCAGAAGGAACAGACCAATATTCAACGGGTGGCGGAATCAATTGGGAAAACCTGACCTCAACACTTCGTTGGAATCATGTGGTGGGTCCAAGGTTGTTTATGAATACCTCCTTGGTATTTAGCAATTATGAACTCCGTGTGAATTCAAAAGGAACCTTCAATTTTCGGGAATACGAAACGAGGCTGTTTTCAGGAATTACCGATATGAGTGCCAAGGTTGATTTTGATTATGAGCATTCCACAAGGAGAAAGATGAAATTCGGTGCAATTAGCACCAACCACTATTTTACCCCTCAAGGCTATTATGAGTTCAATGAGCTCAATGGTCGGGAGATTTCGGATAAAGAACACTATATCTCTCAAGAGAGTGCCATTTACCTCGAGGATGAATATCATTTTACCTCGAATTTGGTATCGGAAAGTGGAATTCGCTTTTCCCATTTTTATGCGACGGAAAAAAATTATTTCAGGGCAGAACCGCGCCTTGCCTTGCGCTACACACCAAACCGAAAAACTGCCTGGAAATTGGCCTACAGTGTCATGAATCAATACGTGCATCTACTGTCTACTACGGGAATCAATTTACCAACGGATTTATGGGTGCCGACTACGTCTACTTTAGGACCACAGACTTCTCAGCAAGTAGCAGGTGGATACAGTCGGTTGTTGAAAAAGTTTAAGGCCAGCATAAGTATTGAGGCGTATTATAAAAAGTCGAAAGGAGTAGTTGGGTACAAAGAAGGGACATCCTTCATCGAGGTAAGCAA
>JALRIQ010000014.1 GCA_023277325.1 Bacteroidia bacterium
AGCAATGCCAGCTACCAAGTCAAAGAAAGCCTTATCATTGGGAGCCTGCAAATCAATAGGTTGGGTAACAAAAATTAAACTGTACAGAATAGCAAAGACGGAACCAGCAAGCGTCAGAGCCATCAGTGTTCCGATAATAAACCGTAGGTAGTCGTCAAGTGTGTTTTTCATTTCTGCCTCAACAAGAGATGTGTACAAGAACCGTCAGCTTCACACTTAGGTGGGTTACATTCAGTCTTACTAAAGTTGTCAGGGTCTTGACAAGGATAACGATAACGATCCTCACACGCCGTCATCGGGATAACAAAAAGAATTGCAGCCAATAGGTATTTCATTTTGAGTATTTCAGTAAATAAATAATGAATCCAATAGCGATCAATCCTGTAAGAACACCCGCAACAATAAGGATTCCATACAGCCAACTAATTAGAAGTTCCTTACGCCGTCTTGCTTTCTCTCTAAGCTTCTTTGCTTCTTCTTCTCTTGCAAGTTTGGCGTCACGTTTAAAGGTCAACCAGTCTGTCCACAAACCAATAAGTAGGAATAGCTTATTGTGCATTTCGTTCAGTGAGCGCCTAAATGGGAATATAATTGCTTTTACTTAAAAAAGCTTCTCACTCATTAGCATCTGTGTTTGATGGAAGTCGCTGAGGATATCCTCCACAATTTCCTGAACGCTTTGCACCGCATGAATATTGCCGGCTATTTGTCCGATTTCCAGCTCGCCCTCATCCATATCGCCCTCAAACATGCCGAGTTTTGCACGGGCTCTTCCCAGGATTTGCTGCAGTTCCTCTTTGCTTGCACCCCGACTTTCTGCCTCATATACCTTTTCAAAAAACTTGTTCTTGATCAAGCGCACAGGTGCCAAGGATTTTAAGGCAAGTTGTGTTGCTCCGTCACCAGCACTTACAATGGCATTTTTAAAATTATCGTGGGCAGAGGATTCCACACTTGCCGCGAAACGACTGCCAATTTGAACTCCATCTGCACCAAGCGCCATAGCAGCAAGCATGCTTTTACCAGAACCGATACCCCCTGCTGCTATAACAGGGATATGAATCTGTTCCTTAATCATCGGAATAATACATAGCGTGGTGGTTTCTTCACGTCCGTTATGGCCGCCTGCTTCAAAGCCTTCAGCAACAATGGCATCAACCCCAGCTTCTTGTGCTTTTAAGGCAAACTTGGTATTGGAAACAACATGTACCACCGTAATGCCTTTTTCTTTGAGAAAGGAGGTCCAGGTTTTGGGGTTTCCTGCGGAGGTGAAAACGATTTTCACGCCTTCCTCCACAATGATATCCATGATCTTTTCGATATCCGGATAGAGCATGGGGACATTCACCCCAAAGGGTTTTGATGTAGCCGCCTTGCACTTTTGAATATGTTCGCGTAACACTTCGGGGTACATGGATCCCGCACCGATTAGTCCAAGGCAGCCTGAATTCGCGGCCGCCGAAGCCAATCGCCAGCCGGAGCACCAAATCATTCCAGCCTGAATTATTGGGTAGTCGATTCCCAGAAGTGAGGTAATTCGGTTCTGCATGTTCGCAAGATATTTATCATTTGTGATTTATACCCTTCGGCAAGCTCAGGATGACAAATTTTTGAATTTTTTGTCCGCCGTAGTTAATCGTAACTTAGTGGAGATTAACGGAGGCGGGTGATTTGCGAATTGTGCTCATTGGCGCACACATCCTCTGCTCTATATCTCAACCTCAACCTCAATCCGAATTCCTTAGTCCTTATTCCTCCTCCTTGTCATCCTGAGCGAGGCTTTTCGCCGAGTCGAAGGGCTCAGCCTTTTCCTCAATCCTAATTCCTTATTCCTCAATTTCACCGATTATAATCGATTTCCGCACTGTCACCCAGATTCAGGCTTTGCACTAAGCCGTGAAGCGAAGCGTCGTTTCCTATTAGCGAGGCTTTGAGTACCGCGTTTTCGATCTGGGCATAAGGCCCAATAATGCTTTCTGAAATAATACTGTTATGGATAATGGCCCCTCCGCCAATAGAAACATTAGGGCCGATAATGGAATGCGAAATTTGAGCATCCTCGGCAATGAAAACAGGCGGTATCACCACTGTATGTGGTATTTTTTTCGGCGCTATGATTTCTTTCTTCTGGCGTTTGAGGAGGGTGGCATTGGTA
The DNA here is from genome assembly GCA_023277325.1 of Bacteroidia bacterium. Taxonomy (GTDB): domain Bacteria; phylum Bacteroidota; class Bacteroidia; order UBA8524; family UBA8524; genus UBA8524. The sequence goes on from JALRIQ010000014.1 coordinate 2,156, forward strand.
TCGAGTAGAATTTCCTTTTTCCCGCAATCAAACCAGGCTTCCACCGTGAAAGTGTCAATCTTTTCGCCATTTTCGATCATGCGCATGAGCACATCGGTAAGATGGAACTCGTTATTGGTGCGGATATCGTTTTCGATATTGTAGCTCAGTGCTTCTTTGAGGGTTGAGGCATTTTTGATGAAATAAACACCAATCAATGCCTGATTGCTTTTTGGGATACGTGGCTTTTCAACAAGACTTTTCACATATCCATCTTTGTCGATTTGTGCTACTCCAAACTGACGGGGATCTTCAACTCGCATTACCCCAATAGAGCTATGTTCGGAGGAAAGGACTTTGGTTAAATCGGCATCCCAAATGGTGTCTCCCAGAACGATCAGAATCTCTTCCTTTTCCGGAATAAGGTCATTGGCCAACCAAATGGCATGAGCGACTCCTTTTCCCGTGGTCTGAATCACAAAATTGGCCTTCAGCTTGGGATAGGATTGCGTGATATAACTTTCGATTTTATCACCGAGATAACCAATAATAAAGACAATTTCATCGATGCCTTCATGAATGAGTCCATCGACGATATGCCCTAAAATCGGTTTGCCGGCTACAGGGATTAATGCCTTCGGTTGGGTGTGGGTATGCGGTCTTAAGCGACTGCCAATACCCGCTACAGGGATGATTGCTTTCATAGTAGTGCTTGCAAGTTAAACAATGCCTTTGAAAGCAAAAGTGCTTTGGAAGCTCAGAGATTGTGATTTTTTTTAGGTATCAATTTGCATAAAAAATGTTTTCTTTGAAAGAATCTGCATACAGAGATCCAAATACATAATTATGAAAAAATTTAGCCTTTTATTTTTATTCATGAGCGCAGCCTTGGTGAGCCAAGCTCAGGTCGATTTGCGTGCTTTCGTCGGTTTTAACACCCTGCAATTGAGCACAGAAAAATCATCTTCAATGATTGATGGAAAATCCTTTGATAGATCGGTGATCGGTCATTTAGGAGCCCAATCAGGTTTTGCAATAACATTCGGCAAGCAATTTTTCGTTCAGCCAGGAATTTCCTGGAACTCGTTTTCATTTGAAGAACATAATGAAAATGCAATTTCAGGGGAAAAGTATATCGATAGAACGATCTTGACCGCAATCTCTGTTCCTTTGCGCGTTGGTGTTCGGGTAATTCCGCCATCTGTTGAAAACATGGTGAATATCCGCGTATTCGGCGGAATTATCGGTAATCATGTTACTGGTGTAAACCACAAAGAAAAATCTGGAAAAGTTGCTGACATTGACAAAACTGATTTTACCAATATGATTATCAATGCGGATTTTGGAATGGGATTGGATCTCTTTATCTTTTTCGTGGATGCAGGTTACCAAATGGGTTTAACTCCTGTTTTCAGACAAGGAGACAAATCAAAAGCAAACGCATTTTATTTAAACGGAGGACTTAGAATTCGCCTCTGATCAGTGAGTTCATTTATTGACAATAAAAAAAGCCACACACGTGGCTTTTTTTTATAATAGAGAATAGTCAAAAAACTAGCTCAATTTTGGCGGTAAAAGTTCATGTGTAGGGCAGTGTGGCAATAATCTAATTTTTTGTTCCTGTGAATTTGGAAATCATGATTCCTAGGACCACAATAAGGTAAAACTGTCCACTTATTCCCATAAAGCTCGTGAGGAGTTTTACTTCGTGAGTGAGGGGCGTAATGTCTCCATAACCAATGCTTGACATAGTGATGCTGCAGAAATAGACGAGGTCTACCATGATCGTCATGGGGCTCGAAAGATTAACTCCATGCAAGCTATTTGGGTTGGCATGGATGAAATATTCCAGCACAAACACAAAAATTTCGAGTAAGACCAAATAGCCACAGGTAGCTGCCAAAATGAGATCAGTAGTTATTTCCTTCGGCTTTAATAAGAAAAGGCTGATTTCATAAAAGATAAAAAGGAAAAACAGCGAATAGGGAATACTGAAATAATGCCTGAAATAGGTGATGTTTTCAAAATACTCATGCAGCAGAGGGATGCTCACTATCACGGCAAAAAGGAATACCTGAAGTACGAAGCTTCTTTTGCGTTTTCGGATGGAGATATTGATGCTTGCCAGGGAAACAAACAGGGTCATGACGACAAAGACCAGCCTGGCAATGATATAGTCCGGCGGAACAAGAATCCCGCAGAAAAGATGCATAAGCAAACTAATCAGCAAAATCTCAAAGCGATGATTTCTGATATAGTGATAGGCTGGATGATTGATGGCCATGGTTTCGGATGTTCGGTGCAATTTAGTAAATAAGCAAACAGGTTTAGTAAGGTTTTTGGATTTTAGGTTACGGGTTTGAGGCTATTAACGAGGGGATGTTGCTTTTTGAATAGAAGTCACTATTTTTAATAACGGTTCATTTTAATAGGTCGAGGAAATAGTTTTTCGGAGTGATCACAAGCTGCCTTTATTCAGAAATGGAGCAGGTGCTCTTTATCCAGATTCCGCTGTATTCTTGGATCTAATGATTAGGGTTAATTCCCAGAATATCAGATTTCAAGAAAAAAGAAAATGACCAAGAGGTAAATTCGTAGTTTCATGAACTGAACTAAATTTATAAATAAGTGTTTTAAGCCGATAGAAACATTAAATGTCAAATTTTTTCGGATATTTTTATGTTGGAATGCAATCTGCTAGGAAGCAGCGAACTGGCATATTTTGAATAAATTAGCAATTAACTTTAAACATGAATAGAATCACAATACGTTTTACTTTTTTCCTTTTATTCATCGCATTTGGCTTAGCTGTTCAAGCACAGCCCAATAACCCATCAAACCCAGTTCCTTTGGATGGTGGTTTGAGTTTACTTTTAGCAGGAGGTGCGGCCTTGGGTTACAAGGTTTATCGCAAACGAAACAATAATCCGGAGTAAGCATTCTAGGCCTTTAGATTAATTATAGAACACTATGTTTAGCATGCAAAAATCGAAGAACAATGCCATGTCCTTTTTCTTCATCGCCTCGCTAATTGGGGCTTCCTTCGCTTTTCAAATTTCAGCGGATAAGGACCGTATTGATGAGGTGTTAAAAGCAAGCTCATTGACACAGGATTTTATTCTTAACACATCTCATGTGAATTCCGGAAAGTACAGTTTTACGTATGAGGAGCACATGAATGAAGACGGGGATTATCCAACCATACACAAAGCCAGTTATACCGTTGAAAATGGAAAGGGTGTCTGGCAGCTAGAAAGCGTGAATAATGAAAAACCGTCTGATGCAGCAGTTTCTTCATTTCTGAAATTCAGAAAACATGCTTTTGACCCTTTTCACATGGAGATAGATGAGAGCACTTTAAAAGTAGAAGAGGATGTTAAAGAGCTATTTCATTATTCGTTTATGGTGAAACCAAAGTCGTTATCGAGAGATTACCGGTATTATCAGCATTGTACCTTCCACGTGCGAATTAACCCGGCTACGAAGCGTTTAATGAGCGTTCAGCAAGTGGCGAATGAGCCGTTCAAAATTTCCATCATTAAAACACGTGATTTCAAAGCAGAGACTAGTTTTTCTTGGGATCCGCGTTTCAATGAGTATGTGGTAAGCCAAATGACCAGCAGCATGATCGTTCATATGTTTGGACAAGATTTGCCAGCAACAGAGAAAATAATTTATACCTACAAGTAAAAAGACGCTTCAATAAAAAGTAGAAAGCTCCTGGCATTGGTGGTCAGGAGCTTTTTTTATTTATCAGGGATTGACTTATTTGAAGCTGAGTAACTAATACTCAATACACACATTCTTCGGTTCCGTAAAGAACTTCAGGGCATCCCAACCACCTTCGCGGCCAACTCCTGAACTCTTCACTCCTCCAAATGGGGTACGCAGGTCGCGTTTTAGCCAGCAGTTGATCCATACTATACCTGCCTGGATTTCTTCCGCCATGCGGTTCGCGGTTTGCAGGTTCGTGGTCCAGATGGTGGATGAAAGTCCGTATTCCGTTGCATTGGCCATCTTCAACACATGTTCTTCATCGTCGAAAGGAGTGAGGGTCACTACCGGCCCGAAGATTTCCTCCATATTACAACGCGCATCATAACGTAGGTTTTCAATCACGGTTGGGGCGATAAACCACCCGTTTTCACAA
>JALRIQ010000015.1 GCA_023277325.1 Bacteroidia bacterium
GGAGCTCATTGTTGCCATAGCCCAACCCCGAAATTATAACGACGATGGGGATTTTTACGTCACGGAAAACAAAGCCAAAACACATTATGTGGTGCTCTTTACAGAGAAAGCGCCTAAAGGCAAAAGCTATTTGAATGTGCAGGTCTATAACCGCCGCTTTGAACGCATCAGCGCAAGAAGGGAAGCCATGGATTATGAGGAGAAAGAGTTCCAGATTGAACAGGTATTGGTGGATACCCTTGGAAATGCCTTTGTATTGACGAGCGGAATAAATCCGGAATGGGATAGAGGAACTCCCGAGCGGGTTGGTGTTCATCTTTTTGGCCTTTCAAATATGGGGGTGTGGTACGACTATTACCTGAACTTCGCCGACACGTATTTGAACAGTCCTATTATGGCCTTCGACGAGTTAAACCATCGGTTAACAGTAGGGGCCTTGTATTCTTTCAAATCAAGAAATTTGAGCGCAGGAACGATGGATTTTGTAATAAACCGCCAAGACTATTCGCTTATCCACCATGACTTGGTCCCTTTTGGCCATGATTTTATACGTGACATTGCAGGCGAACGCGTGGCTGAAGAGGGAGGAGAGTTACAGGATTTTATCATTCGCGATATGCTAGTTCGGAGTGATGGGGGTTATATTTTGTTTGGCGAGGAGTTTTCTATCTCTCAGCAATCGTATACGTATTATGTTAACGGCATCGCTCAGGTAAGTAGCCGAAGCGTCTATACCTACGGAAAGATATTCGTGCTTTCGGTCGATTCAAAAGGTGCAAATGAATGGGCCAAAGTGATAAGCAAGGGTCAGTCGTCGGTGAATGATTATGGTTATTACTCTTCCTTTGTGCTATGCAAAAAGAAGGACCAGATTCATATTCTGTTCAATGATAAACTTAAAGGCAATGGTGGGGTTTTAAACTATATCCTCAATAATGATAATACCCTGGAAGAGGAAATGCTTTTTGGTAATCAAAGTGCGTTCATATCCATTGTTCCGACAGAGTCGCGGCAGCTCGATGCAAATACCTTGTTGATTCCTACATCAAAAGATCGCAAGTTTGCGTTTGTAAAAATCACCTTTTGATCCGCTACCTTAAAAATAATCAGTTAGGAAGTCTACTCTTCATCTTGAGCTTCGCGGCTATTGGAGGGGTGATTTTTATCAACCTCAATGGTACACCGGCCGTTCAACAGGATATTGCCCCATTTGCCCAGTGGATGCAACAAGGTTTAGCCGCCTTGTTTGGTGAGGAGTCTAATGGTGCCTCAATCATAGCCCTGGTTTTAATTCTTTTACAAAGTATTCTTTTTGGGGCCTTGGCTGAGCGCACACAGCTTTTGTACAAGAATACCTGGTTGCCCATATTATTTTTTGCCCTGTTTAATCTCGTTTTCCCTGCACAGCTTCAGCTGACTGCGGAGCTGATGGCCAATACCTTTTTGGTTTTAGCCGTTATGTCAATATTCCAGGCCCAAGGAAAAGAGTTTGCCCTTCCTGCATTGATGAATGCCGGCATTTTATGCGGTATGGCCTTTCTTTTTGCGCCCAGCACCTTTTTATTCATCCCGGTGTTTATTTTGGGAATAGTGCTGTTTAAGCAGGTTCGATTGCTGGATTTTCTTCAGTTTTTTACGGGATATTTTATCGTGCTCTTTTTGAGTGTCACCGTTTTATACCTGCTTGGATTAGAATCTGTTGTTGAAGAATATATGGCGCTTTCCTTTATGCATCCCGGCGATGGGGCAATTTGGAGAGAGCCTTATTTCGCGGGCTTAAGCGTATTTTTATTGATCATTTTAGTGCCAACACTTTTCCGTGTTCAGCAAAACTTTTATAAGAATACTGTTCGGGTACGGAAGCTCCAACAGTTTATTTTGGCCTATTTCATATTCGCTGTGATATACAGCATTTTGGGCGCGCAGTCGGCAAAAACAGCCATGGGTGTTTTAGCGCTTCCCCTTTCTGTCTATTTCACCTACCATTTCCTCCCTGAAAAACGCAAGTTTCTCAAGGATGTGAGTTTTTTCTTGCTGCTCTTCGCCATTTTATTGCAGCATTTGCCCCTGTTTTAGTGTGCTTCCAGCCAGTTGGCTCCTATGCCCACTTCCACCTCAAGAGGAATTTCGAGTTTGATGGCATTGCGCATATTCTCGATAACTAATTCTTGTAAGGATGCTTTTTCATCCCTATGCACTTCGAAAAGTAATTCGTCATGCACCTGCAATATCATCTTACTTTTTAGTTGGGCCTTTTGCATGGCTACATGAACCTGAATCATAGCAATTTTTATCATGTCAGCAGCAGACCCCTGAATGGGCGCGTTAATCGCATTTCGCTCGGCAAATCCGCGAACAGTTTGATTGCGGGAGTTGATGTCGCGAATATACCTTCTTCGTCCTTTTACGGTTTCTACATAGCCTTTTTCACGAGCGCCATCTACCGTATCGTTCATGTACTTTTTGATATTCGGGTATTGAACGAAATAGGCTTCAATTATTTCAGCGGCTTCTTTTCTTGGGATTTCAAGTCGCTGAGCCAAGCCGAAGGCAGAGATTCCGTAAATAATTCCGAAGTTGACCATCTTGGCTTTTCTCCGCATGTCTTTGTCGACACTTTCCAGAGGAACATTAAAGACTTTGGCTGCCGTGGCTGCATGGATATCATGTCCTTTGACAAAATCATCAATCATGCCCTCATCTTTGGAAAGGGCAGCGATGATGCGCAGTTCAATTTGTGAATAATCCGCAGCCATAATTTCAAACTCCTCGCTTCTTGGTACAAAAGCTTTCCGAACTTCCCGACCCATGTCGGTGCGAATCGGAATATTCTGAAGATTCGGGTTTTGTGAACTTAACCTTCCTGTTGCTGCAACGGCTTGATTAAATGAAGTATGCACTCTTCCAGTTACAGGATGAATTAAGTTTGGAAGGGCATCGACATAAGTAGACTTAAGTTTGGCGATTTGGCGATAACGGAGAATCTCTTTGGCAATATCATGCTCGATGGCGAGCTTGCTAAGCACTTCTTCATTGGTTTGGTATTGACCCGTTTTGGTTTTTTTGGCTTTTGGATCAAGCTTCAACACATCAAATAGGACTTCACCCATTTGTTTGGGCGAAGCAATATTGAATTTCACGCCGGCATATTCATAAATTTTCTCTTCACTTTTTTGCGCTTCGCTTTCCAATTCTTTGGAGTAATCGTTAAGAAAATCTTTATCAATTCGCACTCCTTCACGCTCCATGGCGGCAAGCACAGGAACTAATGGCATTTCGATTTCATGCAATACCGAAAGCGCATTTTGTTTTTTTAGTTTAGGCAAGAAGATGTCATACAGCTGCAAGGTGATATCAGAATCCTCTGCTGCATATTCCTTGATTTTTTCCAGCTCCACATCGCGCATATTTAATTGTCCGCTGCCCTTTTTGCCGATGAGTTCAGTGATAGATACCGGACGGTAAGCGAGATAAGTTTCCGCCATGGCGTCCATATTGTGCCGCATATCTGCCTCGAGCAGGTAATGGGCAAGCATGGTGTCAAATAATTTGCCTTTTAACTCAATGCCATAATTCTGCATTACCATCAGGTCATACTTGATGTTTTGCGCAATGATGACCTTATTCTCATCTTCCAAAATGGAACGAAATAGTTCCACTCGTTTTTGCGCTTCATCTTGGTTGGCTGAAATTGGCACATACCAGGCTTTGTGGGCGTTTACGGCAAAAGACAAGCCTACTAGCTCCGCATCCATGGCCTCTAAGGAGGTGGTTTCCGTATCAAAGCAATAATGGTCGGCATCTTTTAATGCTTGCAGGAGGTGGCCAATTTTAGTGGCGTCATCGGCCAAGACATAGTTGTGTGGTACATCATGAATGGTGCGAATCGGAACCATTTCTTCTTCTTCTTCGATTTCAACCTCTGTTTGGGCTGCAGCCCGGGGTGCATCGGCCGTTGGCTGACTGAATAGGTCGCCTTGGGCACTTGGAGCGGGAACGCGTTGAGCCTCGGGAGCCTCGGGAAATATTCTTTTGGCCAAGGTGCGGAATTCGAGTTCAGCAAAAAGCTCTTTTATCGCTTCCTTATTGGGTTCTTCCAAGACCAATGCCTCTTCATCTAATTCAATAGGAGCATCAATTATAATAGTGGCTAATCGTTTGGATAATATGGCTTTGTCTTTATGTTCTTCAACCTTTTCTTTTAATTTTCCTTTGAGCTTATCGGTATTGGCAAGGAGATTTTCGATGGTATCGAATTCGGCAAGGAGTTTAATGGCTGTTTTTTCTCCAACACCAGGAATACCAGGGATATTATCGGAAGCATCTCCCATAAGTCCTAAAATATCAATTACCTGTTCAATGCGCTTAATGTCCCAGCGCTTGAGAATTTCTTCAACGCCCAAAACCTCTGCACCGTTGCCCATTCTGGCGGGCTTATACATTTTAATATTTTCGGAAACGAGTTGACCAAAATCCTTATCGGGGGTCATCATATAGGTCATAAACCCTTTTTTCTCTGCCTGTTTGGCAAGTGTTCCGATGAGGTCATCTGCCTCGTAACCATCCATGGTAATGAGTGGGATATTGAATGCCTCAACGATTCGGAACAGATAGGGTAACGATTTGGCAAGATCTTCAGGCATTGCCTCGCGATTTGCTTTATATGCCTCGTATTCAATATGCCTTTCGGTGGGAGCCGATGTATCGAAAACCACGGCGATATGAGAAGGTTTTTCTTTTTGTATTACCTCTAAAAGAGTATTCACAAACCCAAACATAGCCGATGTATTCAGGCCTGTGCTCGTGATGCGTGGATTCTGGCTAAATGCGAAAAATGCCCGGTAAATAAGGGCCATCCCATCGAGTAAAAATAGACGTTTCTGCTCCATAATTCTTCAGTCTCAAACTTACTATTTTAATGCATAGGAGTGTGTGTTAGAAGGAGTTTCCTTTTCTTTGCAGAAATTTATTCGTTTTGATTAAGAAATTATCCATCGTAATCCCGGCCTATAATGAAGGCAGGACCATTCATTTTATCCTTGATAAGGTGAAGGCAGTTGACCTAATAGGGAATATTGAGAAAGAGGTGATTATTGTAAATGATTGCTCCAAAGACAATACGGTAGAGGCCGTTGAAAATTACATGGCGAATAACCCTGAATTGCCAATTACCTTCTATTCGCATGAAGTCAATAAGGGCAAAGGGGCAGCTTTGCATACCGGAATTGCAAAGGCCACCGGAGATGTGGTGATCATTCAGGATGCAGATTTAGAATACGACCCGCGTGAATACAATGATGTCTTGAAGCCATTCAGAGAAGATGTTGCGGATGTGGTTTATGGTTCACGTTTTATGGGCGGAAACCCGCACCGAATTCTGTTTTTCTGGCATACCATCGGAAATAAATTCCTCACTTTCCTGTCCAATATGTTCACGAATTTGAACCTGACGGATATGGAGACCTGCTACAAAGCCTTCAAAAGAGAACTTATTCAAGGATTGGAGTTGAACGAAAAACGTTTCGGATTCGAGCCTGAAGTTACTGCCAAGCTTGCGCGTATCGAAAATATTCGTATCTACGAGGTAGGAATATCCTATTATGGAAGAACCTATGAGGAGGGCAAGAAAATAGGATGGAGAGATGGTTTCCGCGCTATTTGGTGTATTCTTAAATACAACTTGTTCCGCTAGAGCTCAGATACCCAACTCTTCTTTAAGGTCTTTGACGTTAAGTGGTTTTTTAATAAAGGACTTAACCAAAGGATTAGCTTTTGCCTTTGAAATATCGCCGAAGTCGAGCGATGAGGATATCATATAAATGCTGGTTTTTTCTCTATCGATATGTTCGATATGCTCGTATAATTCTAGAAAGTCAAACCCATCCAACTCAGGCATTTGTATATCGAGCAGGATGATGTCAGGCAAGGTTCCCTTATTACGGATAAAATCAAGTGCATCACGTGCTGAGGTGAAGCGTTCAATTGAGTCGCTTATACCGCTAAGTCGAAGGAGGTTCTCGTGAAGAAAGAGATCAATTTCATTGTCATCGACTAACATTATGCTTGGATTAGTGCTCATTTTTAGGCTTCTAAATTGGGTAAGACAAGTTCAAACGTGGTTCCTTCTCCATAGACGGAGTTCACTTGGATTTCACCATTGATTTTTGATAGGGCCTCTTTCACGATATACAGACCAATTCCAGTTCCGGGCGCTCGATTTTGGGTTTTGGTGCGGAAGAACATTTTGAAAATATTTTCGACATGCTCCTGCAGGATCCCTACGCCATTGTCTTTTATTTTAATGATAGCTTTATGACAATCGGCTTTGATATCAATGCTGACTTCAGGGTTTGAGCTATCTGTACGTCGTTAAACCAAAGTGGACCAGTTTCCTTCAAAGTTAAGTTATAGATTTAACATTTGATTTTGGTTTGATTTTCTTCGTTTTCTCATTGTTTTCTGTTTGATTAATTCACGTTGTTTTAGGATGCTTTCAGCTCGTCCATGATACACATCTGCTGGTGTAAGATTATTGAGCGATTCATGGTATCGTTGATTGTTGTAATACTCCACGAACTCAGCTAATCTAACCTTCAGCTGCTCTGGGAAGTAATAGTTATCTAGCTTCACAATGTTCTTCATTGATCTGTGATAACGTTCAATCTTCCCTTGCGTCTGTGGATGATTTGGCTCGCCTCTGATATGCTTGATGTTTTCATCATCCACATATTCTTTGAGTTGCTGACTGATGTAGCAAGGTCCATTGTCAGATAGCAGCTTAGGACGTTGGTATTGGCTTAATCCTGTAGCTTCTAAAGCCCGATCAATGGTTTGCTGTACATCACTGGCATTCATGGTTGTGCAGAGCTCCCAGTGCACTATGTACCTAGAGTAATCATCCAATATGGTTGACAGATAATACCAACCCCAGCCTATAATCTTCATGTAGGTGAAGCCCGTCTGCCACATCTGATGTACTCGTGTTGTCTTGTCCTTGTACTCGTTTGCAGCAGAGGATAAGCTGAAGAATGGTTCGGTCATTAATCCTCTTGCTTTGAGGGGGCGATACACGCTGCTCTCAGAGATAAAGTACTCTTTCTGGTCTGTCATCATACAAGCCAGGCTTCTAGTGCTCTCAGCAGGGTGTTCTAAGGCAAGATCGACCACTTCTCTTTTGATCTTCTCAGGAATCTTGTTCCAGTAGGTGTTCCTTGTCCGTTTCTTTGGAGCTAGCCCATCAAAACCATCTTCAAGATACCGTTTGTACCACAGATAAAATGTGCTCTTGTGTATGCCAATCTCCTCTACAGTGCGATTGACTCCCAATTCTGAAGACTCCACGAGCTTGATGATCTCATACTTCTCGCTTTGAGTAAATCTCATGTACTTCCTCCACTTTACTCTGAGCCATTGGAACTTTTTTTAAGCATGCGATTCTGGAGTGTGAGCTCTGCCACAGTATACTTGAGTTCTGAGTTCTCTTTCTTTAGCTCAGTTACTTCATCTGTGTTGGCTTCTCTCAAGGTGTCTCCAAGTAGCCTGCGTTTGCCTGCTTCAAGAAAATCTTTACTCCAACGGTAATACAATGGAGCAGAGATGCCTTCCTTTCTGCAAATAGCAGAGATGGACTCTTCTCCCTTTAAACCTTCTAATACAATACGGATCTTTTCTTCTGCAGAGAACTTCCTGCGTGTCTTACGCTTAATGTCTTTGACAATAGACTCTGTCTTCTTTTTGCTTGTCATAATAATGAACTGTTTTAGGTGATACTTTACCTCTAGAAAACTAGCTCTGAAGGCAGTAAAACTGTAACTAGTTAAAAGTTACTTAACGGTCCACTTTATATTGACGATTTACAATTGAGGTTAAGCGCATTTTTTATTCCTGCAATTTTATGGATCAGCTTCACACGATCTACCTCATAGGTGTCGTCTCTCATCACCTTGTCGCGAACGCTGATATAGAACTTTATCTTAGGTTCAGTACCTGATGGCCGCGCAGTAACCACACTTTGATCCTTCAATACAAACTGGAATACATTGGAAGATGGCAATCCCAATGGGCGCTTATCTCCATTCCGCATATCATGCTCAATACCAGTGCTATAATCCCGGGTAATAATTACCGTGTGACCATTGATGCTTTGAATGGGTTTATTACGGAAATCACTCATCATCTGCTGAATTTCCTCCGCGCCGGATTTTCCTTTTTTGGTGATAGATACCAAAGCTTCCTGGTACGCATAGGTTTCGCGGTGAATTTGCTCCAGGTAATCCAATAGTGTCATCCCTTCACTTTTTGCCCAGGCGGCTGCTTCGGCAATCATGGCTGCAGAACTAACGGCATCTTTGTCGCGCACAAAGTCGCTAATGAGGTAACCATAACTTTCTTCGCCTCCAACCAAATAGGTTTCCCTTCCTTCCGTTTCACGAATAAGTTCAGCGATATACTTAAATCCGGTGAGGCATTCGTACAAACGAACCCCAAAATTCTTGGCGATATCTGCAATTATGTCGGAAGTCACAATGGTTTTCGCCACAAACTCGTTTCCTTTGAGTTCACCTCTTTGTTTCTTTTGAGATAGAATATAATGCACTAAAATAGCCGCAGTCTCATTTCCATTCATGAGGTGGAGCTTGCCTTTTGGACCACGAACTGCGATACCTACCCGGTCTGAATCAGGGTCAGTACCTAATACGATATCGGCATCCGTCGCATTGGCTCTTTCCAATGCCAGGTTTAATGCAGCTGCTTCTTCTGGGTTAGGAGAGTGCACCGTAGGGAAATTGCCATCCGGTGTTTTTTGACTTTCTAAAACATCCACTTGGGTGAAGCCCATTTTCGCTAAAACCTGAGGCACTCCGTTGATTCCCGTTCCGTGAATTGGGGTATAAACGATTTTTAGGTTCTCTTTTCCGGCTTGGTTTAAACTGAGTTCGGCGATTCGGTTCCAATATTTCTCATCCATTTCTGCTCCAATGGAGTGAATAAGGGATGGATTTGGCGTGAATTTTACTTGGTCCGGACCAGCGATTTTGCGCACCTCTTCGATGGTGTTTTTATCGTGTGGCGGAACTAACTGTCCGCCGTCGTTCCAGTACACTTTATATCCATTGTATTCTTTGGGGTTATGAGAAGCAGTAATCACAATACCTGCCTGCGCTTGCAGTTCGCGAACGGCGAATGACAATTCAGGTGTAGGGCGGAGGCTATCGAAAAGAAAAACCTCAATGCCATTCGCTGAGAAAACACCTGCTGTCGTTTCGGCAAAGAGGCGACTATTATTTCTGGAATCATGCGCAATAACCACTTTTATAGTGCCATTAGGATAAACCTGGTTCAGGTAGTTGGCAAGGCCTTGGGTAGCCATTCCCAGGGTATAGATATTCATTTTATTCGTGCCTGCACCCATAATTCCGCGCAAACCTCCCGTTCCGAATTCGAGGTCTTTGTAAAAAGCATCTACGAGTTCGGATCCATCTTCATCCAAAAGGCTTTGAACTTCTTTTCGGGTAGCCTCATCAAAACTGTCGCTGAGCCATGCTCGTGCGCGAGAAATAAGTGTAGCGTCTGCCATACCGGGTTAGATTGTTAAAATGAAAGGGGAAATATACTAAAAAGCCTTAGTCCACCAAGTCGGTAGCACGGTTGAGAAACTCATTTAAAGGGCGAATTTCAGCAAATGTGGTAAGGCAAAAATCCATAAAATTGGATTCGATTATTCGTGAGGTAGGGAATGAGGTAGATGCAGTAAAGCTTTTATTCTTAATGTATTCGATGGCGGGATTATCCGTGTTATACCCTTTCGGACTTGTTTTTAGCCGCCCGTTATCATCCAAGCTACCAAATAGGTTTTGGAAATTTTTGGCGTGAATAAGTTTTTCAAAATCGGTCAGGTTATAATCGATCTCCTGCCGGATCAGTTTCAATTTATCAGGCTCAGGCATGTACATGCCTCCAGCGAGAAAACATCCGTTAGGATCAATATGGATATAATAACAGCCCTTTGTCGATTTTCTTCCTCCTGGGGCAATTACTGCGCCCATATTGGTTTTGTAGGGGTCTTTGTTTTTTGAAAAGCGAACATCCCGGAAAATGCGGAACATGCAATCTTTTGCCTTTAAATCAGCCAGGTTAGGCTCCGTTTCTGCTAAAGCTGGAATAAGTTGATCGAGGAATTCGCTCAATTCTTTTTTCGCTGTTTCGTAGCGCTTTTTGTTTGCGGTAAACCATTCCCGGTTATTGTTGGCAGCGAGTTCGGTAAGAAATGGTAAAAGTGTTTTCATAAAAAAACCCACTCGAGGTGGGTGTTTGAATCGGTTTAAGGATTTGGTTTTTCTTCTTCCTTGGCAGGCACACTGCCGCATCCTTTTTTATTGTCTTTGCAGCAACTTTTGGTAGGTGATTTAGTTTCCTCTTCTTTCTTGCAGCAGCTCTTTACTTCTTCACCTGCTTTTTTGCAGCATTCTTTCTTTTCCTCCTTAACTTTTTTGACCTCTTCTTTCTTAGGTTCAGATTTTTTTACTTCATCTTTTTTAACCTCAGGAGCGGGAGCAGTTACGGCAGGCTTTTCCTCTTTGTTTTCTTCTGGTTTTGCCTGTGCACTTGCCAAGCTAAGTCCCGCAATTACAAATGCGAGGGTAAGTAAATACTTCTTCATACAAATAGATGTTTGTCAAATATACAGATCATACTGCAAATTCTGCGATGACGGTTTCACCCGAAGTAGTTTTATCGCCAAGCTTCACATTTACTTTGGTTCCCAGAGGAAGGTAAAGGTCGACACGAGATCCGAACTTGATAAAGCCCATTTCTTTTCCCTGTTGAACACGTGCTCCTTCTTCTACATAGCAGCAAATACGACGCGCCATTGCACCCGCAATCTGACGGAAGAGCACTTCTCGTCCTTTATTGTCGCGGATTACCACAGTGGTTCTTTCGTTTTCTGTAGAAGATTTTGGATGCCAGGCAGCCAAGTATTTTCCAGCATGGTAGCGGTAAAATTTCACGATTCCGGCAATCGGGTTACGGTTAACATGCACGTTAACAGGACTCATGAATATAGAAATCTGAAGACGTCTTTCTTTAAAATATTCAGGTTCATCGACTTCTTCGATTACTACCACTTTTCCATCTGCGGGAGCAATGATATGCTCTTCATCCACTTGGGTATAGCGGGTAGGATTGCGAAAGAACTGAAGTACCAGGATAAAAAGCACTAGAGCTAAGGCTGCAAATATGCCGCGCATGATTTGGCTGTAAGGGAATAGTGCCTCAGCACCAAAGATGATTCCTACACAGATAAAGGTGGTAATGAGCAAAATGAGGTATCCTTCGCGGTGAATTTTCATGGTACAAAGTAAATGCATCGGCGGCAATCTGCGTAAGCTTCGTTTTCCTTTTTTCTATTTCATCGATTTTTGAGCATAAAAAAAGGCCGCAAAAGCGGCCTTTTTAAATTCTGTATGAAGCTAAAAAACGCCTCTAAAGGCAAGTGCTTTTGCTACCTTATCAATTGCCACAATGTAAGCAGCAATTCGTAGGCTTGTTCCATATTTTTGAGAAGCAGCGTATACTTCTTCAAAAGCTTGTTTCATGGTTCTGTCTGCTCTGCGGTGAACGCGCTCTTCAGTCCAGTAGTAGCCCAAGCGGTTTTGAACCCACTCGAAGTAAGAAACGGTAACACCTCCAGCGTTAGCCAAGATGTCTGGAACAACCATGATATTTTTCTCATTCAAAATTAAGTCAGCGCTTGCAGAGGTTGGTCCGTTAGCCCCTTCAACGATTAACTTTGCTTTGATATTAGCTGCGTTATGTTTCGTGATTTGATCCTCCATTGCTGCAGGTACCAATACGTCGACATCGAGCTCAAGAATTTCTTCATTGGTGATACGCTCAGCATTAAAGCCTTCCAAGGTTCCGCCGTTAGAATTGCGGTAAGCGATTGCGCCTTCGATATCAATTCCTTTTGGATCATAATATCCACCGGAAACATCAGAAATGGCAACAATTTTAAGACCTTGAAGTTGGATAAGTTTCGCAGAAATAGATCCTACGTTACCAAATCCTTGAACAGCGCAGGTTGCTTCGCTAGGGTTAATCCCCAATTTGCCCATTGCTGCACGAGCAGCTACCATTACCCCACGACCTGTTGCTTCAACACGGCCTGAAGATCCACCAAGTACCAATGGCTTACCAGTGGTAACGGCTGGAGTATACATGCCTTGAATTTTAGAGTATTCGTCCATCAACCAAGCCATTTCTTGAGGGCCTGTGTTCATGTCTGGAGCAGGAATGTCTTTTTCAGGACCGAATACGTCGCGCATAGCACCGGCATAAGCACGGGTCAAACGCTCTAATTCGCCTTTCGACATTTTGCGTGGATCGCACTTGATACCTCCTTTTCCACCGCCGTAAGGAATACCTACAACGGCACATTTCCAGGTCATCCACGCTGCGAGGGCTTTTACCTCATCAAGGTGAACATCCATAGAATAACGGATTCCTCCTTTTGATGGCCCCATCGCTTGCGAATGCACTACACGGTAACCTTCAAAAACTTGCACCGTGCCGTCGTCCATAATTACTGGAAGGCTAACAATCACCGCTTTCGCTGGCGATTTGAGCACGTTGTAACTGTTTTTATCCAGTCCTAAAATTCTAGCCGCCTCATCGAATCGGGACATCATCGATTCAAAAGGATTCTCCTGATTCTTAATAGGAGCGGGTTCTTTGTAACTCATAATGATAGCTTAACAAACTGCTTGCAAAGTTATTTTTATTCATGCATTTAGCAAGAGACTTCGCGGCTAGCTGAATTTTTTTAAAACCTAAGAATAAATAGATAAAGATGTATGGCTGGAAGGGCAATTAAAAAGCCGTCGAAACGGTCTAAAAGGCCTCCATGTCCGGGCATAATTTTTCCAGAGTCTTTGATGCCGATTCGGCGCTTCCACATCGATTCGATAAGGTCGCCGAGGGTACCAAAAACAGCCACCAAAGCACCAATAACCATCCAATTTACCAAGGAGAAGCTTTATTAGCCAAGCACATGGGTAAGACCAAAGTAATTGCAGAAACAGGTGCTGGACAGCACGGCGTTGCTATGGCTACTGCTTGTGCGCTGGTTGGCTTGCCCTGCGAGATTCACATGGGTGCAGTCG
>JALRIQ010000016.1 GCA_023277325.1 Bacteroidia bacterium
CCTTGAACCTTGGTATGGCTATGCAGATTCAACACAAGGCCCCACATCATTGGAACAAAGAAGTGGCGTTCACTTGCTGGAGCCTGGAAAATCATTCGAAGCGTTTTGGCAGGTTGAGTTTTAACTTCCTTCTTTTTTCAAATCCCGAAATTTCAGGCATAAAAAAACCGGCGTGAACCGGTTCTTTGCTAAATACTTTTATAGCTTAGGCTGCTGCCTCCTCTTGTTTTGGATCTGCTCCATATTCATTGTCGCCAACGGTACCAGGAGTTATGGCCAAAATCAAATTGTAGATTGGGATAAGCAAAAACCAACCGCTTTTGCCTACATCATGCATTCTGCGAACACCCACTGCAATACTTGGAATCAATACAGCCAGCGAATAAATCGAATCAATACCCTGAATACCAATCGCATTTCCTGCAAAAGCTAGAGCGAAGGAAATAATAACGTTAAACAGAACGAAATACCAATATTCGCTTCTGCGTGCGCGGCCTGAGAACGTAGCATAGTTCTGAAGCACTTTCATGTAATAGTTCATATGTTCTTGAATATAAGTTTAAATCTAAAATAGGACATTATACCTAATAAACCAATCCTGTGTTGCTTCAATTCCTGCCTAACCTAAAAGAACCAGAACTCCGTAAGGATTTAATTGAAAACGGTCTGCGCTGGAAAGAACGTTTTCTGCTTGTTTTCAAATACCATGGACTGTCTGAAACTATTACCGAGGCAATTAAAAATTTACTGACCAATACCAAAAGCAGCACCTGGAAAACAAAAGGCTATGCCGGCCAAGATTTGCCTTGGTCGACGGAGTTTGCGGAATTCAAAAAAAACTATTCGCATTATGATATTTCATTCGACCCTGAAATGATTACGCGTTTGGAAAAAATGATTGCCTACTGCGATTCGGAGAATATTCAGGTTATCATTACCCATCTTCCCCTCTTCGATGAAGCCACAGCCATGATGACTGAAAAATACCGCATCGATAGCCTGATGCATGCGTTTGAAAAAACTTATCCGGTTTGTCATTATTGGGATTATTCGAAAACAAGCTTTTCGAACGACACCAATTACTTCTATGATGCCACACGCATGAATTACCGCGGTGCTGATAGCATCTCAAGGACTTTGGCGAGAAGAATAAAGGAAGAATTAATACATTAAGCTAACACTAGCTAGCAGAAACTAAAGCAGAAAACAAAGCAGTTAATTTGGGTTGAGCATTATTTGCCGCCTCTAAAAGCTCGTTGATATCAGCAGGTTTCAGTTTCGGTTCATAACAAAGATCGCTGATTACAGAAACAGCGAAGACGGGCAGGTTCATATGGCGAGCTACAATCACTTCAGGTACAGTCGACATCCCCACAGCATCCGCCCCGATGCGGGATAAATAGCGGTATTCAGCGCGTGTTTCGAGATTCGGTCCTGCAACACTCGCGTAAACTCCCTCATGGATGCGGTAGCCTTGTTCCTTTCCGAATTTCAGCGCTGTATCGATCATGCTGCGATCGTATGGAGTGAACATATCCGGCCAACGTGGACCAAGCTCATCCATATTCTTCCCCACCAATGGATTTTCAGGTTGCAGGTTGATATGGTCTTCAATCACCATCAAATCTGCCAATTCATAATTGGGATTGATTCCACCAGCGATATTAGAAATCAGCAATTTTTCAATCCCCAAAAGCTTCATCACCCGAACAGGATAGGTTACCTGTTTCATGGAATACCCTTCGTAATAATGAAAACGCCCTTGCATGGCCACGATAGGTTTGCCAGCAAAAGTTCCGAATATCAGTTTTCCTGAATGCGTTTCAACCGTACTTAAGGGAAAATGTGGGATGTCTTTATAATCGAGAGCACAATCCACCTCAATCTCCTCTACCAAATTGCCCAATCCTGTCCCGAGAATGATACCTATTTGGGGCTGAATTGACGTCTTCGACTGGATATAGCGAACACTCTCAAGAAACTGATCCATCATGATTCAAAGGTGTTGGATTCCACTTAATTTCGAAAGGCCAAGAGTGCCAAACGGTACGAATCCATTCCAAAACCCATGATAGAACCTTTGCAGCTTCGGGCAATATGGTCGACTTGCCTGAACTCTTCACGGGCTAAAATATTGGATAGATGTACTTCAATCACGGGTGTGTCAATGGATGCGATCGCGTCGCCTATTGAAACAGAGGTATGGGTATAGCCGCCGGCATTCAGAATCAGCCCGTCCATCACAAAACCCCATTCATGCAATTTATCAATCAACTCTCCCTCCACATTGCTTTGGAAATATTTCAGCTCCACATCCTGGAATTCCGTACGAAGGGCTTCCAGGTAGTCTTCAAAAGTTTGATTGCCATAAATACCGGGTTCCCGTTTGCCCAACAGGTTTAAGTTAGGTCCATTGATAATTCCGAACTGCTTCATAAGGACAAAGATAGTTTTGGGCATCCAATTTGTGTCAAGAATGATGTGCATACAATACTTTTCTACAGCATAAAGGAATTGTTAACTTTGCACACGCAATCATCATGAGTGACTCGATTAAACACGAGTGCGGTATCGCATTCATCCGGTTGAAAAAACCGCTCGATTTTTACCTTGAAAAGTACGGGAGTGCCTTCTACGGGATTAAAAAAATGAACCTGCTAATGCTTAAGCAGGTGAACAGAGGACAAGACGGAGCAGGTCTTGCCACCATCAAACTCGATGTACCTGCAGGAAAGCGTTATATCAGCCGCACCCGTTCGAACTCCGACAATCCGATTGCCAGCGTTTTCAAAGACATCCACAAGCATTTTAACGATTTGGATGCCGATCAACGCCGCAATACTGAATACTTAAAAAATGAAATTCCTTTTACCGGGGAGCTTATCTTGGGCCATCTTCGTTATGGAACCTACGCCAAGAACACCATAGAAAACTGCCACCCATTCTTGCGCCAAAACAACTGGCAAAACAGAAACCTGGTATTGGCAGGAAACTTTAACCTGACCAATGTCGATGAGCTTTTTAACCAGCTTCTCGAAATTGGTCAGCACCCAAAAGAAAAATCCGATTCCGTTTTGATGATGGAAAAAATCGGTCACTTTTTGGATGACGAAAACCAGTTGCTCTTTGATGAATACCGCAACCTGGGCTATTCCAGTGAAGAGATCAGCCAGCTAATTGCCTCCAATCTCGATGTGGTGCGCATCCTCAAACGTTCTTTCAAAAACATCGATGGTGGATACGCCATGGTGGGGATGATCGGACAAGGCGACACCTTCGTTTTGCGCGACCCTGCAGGTATTCGTCCGGCCTTCTATTATGAAGACGATGAAGTAGCCGTAGTAACCAGCGAGCGTCCGGCCATTCAAACTGCCTTTAATGTGCCTTTGAATGCAATCAAAGAAATCGGACCAGGGAATGCCCTGATTATCAAACGTGATGGCACCCTGAGCGAAGAGAATATTCTTACCCCAACAAAACGCCTCAGCTGTTCTTTTGAGCGCATCTATTTCTCCCGCGGAAACGATGCCGCTATCTACGAAGAGCGCAAAGAGTTGGGCCGTTTAATCGCCAAACGTGTTCGCAAGAGCATCGATAACGACTTCGAAAACACCGTATTCTCGTATATTCCAAATACCGCATCAACCTCGTTCTACGGAATGATTGATGGCCTGAATGAATATTTGAATACCTATAAAAAAGAGCAGATTCTTAAGCATGGCGATAGCCTCAGCGAAAAAGAGCTCGAGCGTATTTTAGCACTTCGTCCCCGTCGTGAGAAGATCGCTATCAAAGATGTGAAACTACGTACCTTCATCACCGCCGATCAGCAACGTGATGATATGGTAGGTCACGTATACGACGTAACTTATGGCATTATCCGTCCAGGTATTGACACCCTTGTGGTAATTGATGATTCCATCGTACGTGGAACCACCCTAAAATTAAGCATCCTTCGTATCCTTGATCGTTTGAAGCCGAAGAAGATTGTTGTCATTTCCTCTGCCCCTCAAATTCGCTACCCGGATTGTTACGGTATCGATATGAGTAAGATGAAAGACTTCGTTGCCTTCCAAGCTTTGCTCAAACTATTGGAAGAAAACCAATTGGAGCACAAGATGGAAGAGGCTTATGAACTCGCCAAGCTGGAATTGAAAAAGCCTGAAGCAGAAATGCGCAACGTATTGCAAGACGTTTACGCCTTATTTACTGCCGATCAGATTTCAGCGAAAATCGCAGAGATTATCACTCCAGAAGACATCGACGCCGAAGTAGAAATTCTTTACCAAACCATCGAAGACCTTCATCAAGCTTGTCCGAACGACAAAGGCGACTGGTATTTCTCTGGAAATTATCCTACTCCTGGCGGATTCCGTGTGGTGAACAAAGCGTTCATCAATTTCATGGAAGGCGTGCACGAGAGAGCGTATTAGTCGAAGGTCAACGGTCAACAGACCACCGTTCGAACTATCGCCGATTAATTCAGGAGTAATTTCCTTAACTCAGCCCCATCTTTTACATTGGGACTCCCTATAAATAAACATCAATAGGGTCACTCAGCGGGCAATAAGAAATTTTCACGGGCTCGTCTATCGGATTACCCTAACTCATCCGCCAAAGCGTCGGCAGGCAGGTGCAAAAAGGCATCAAAACCAAGATTGAGAATCACACCATCTTGAATTTGCTCCGGTGTAACTAAAGTTCCTTATGCCGGAGGGTTCACCCCTTTAATTGGTGGCACAATATTTTTTACCTCACGGAATTCAGTTTGGGTCGACCAAATGGTGAAATCTTGCCCTTCGGCAAGCTCAGGATGACGAAGAGTTTGATCAAGATGACGAAGAGTTTGATCAGGATGACGAAGAGTTTGATCAGGATGAGGAAGCGTTTGATCAAGATGACGAAGAGTTTGTTGGGGATGGCGAAGAGTTTGTTGGGGAGATTCCAGGTCAAGCGCAAATTTATCGGCCGAGAGAATAGGAATGCGCGAGAAATCAATATCGTCGATATTAATATGGAACGATGGATTGTCATGGGTGAAACCCTCTTGCTCGTCATTTGGCTTTATGGTTTCAACTTTTGATGCGGTAGTCGGTTTATTCTGCTTTCTCGACTCATGATTTATAAGCCAGTACCAACAAGTGCAAAAACGGAAAAAATAAGTAGACGTCGCATAGGCTTTCTTTTTTCCTATAAAGACGAAAACAAAAAAAGGAACAAAGAACTGCTGCGTATTATTCGCTTTCAGCTTCGTGTTGCGTGTGATGACTTCTTCTTAAAACAAAGTTTTTTCCAAGGTAAACGCGTCTTACCATCTCGTCTTCGGCCAATTCTTCCGGAGTTCCTGCTTTCAATAATTTACCTTCGAAAAGCAGGTAAGCCCTGTCGGTAATGCCAAGTGTTTCGTCAACATTATGGTCAGTGATTAGCACTCCGATATTGCGTTCTTTAAGTTTATAGATGATTCCCTGAATATCTTCAACAGCAATCGGATCCACACCAGCAAAAGGCTCATCAAGAAGAATAAATTTCGGGTCGGTAGCCAATGCCCGGGCAATCTCTGTCCGTCTTCTTTCTCCACCCGAAAGCACATTGCCCATATTCTTCCTCACGCGCTCCAGGCTAAATTCTGAAATCAGATCTTCCAGCTTATCCTTTTGCTCGGCTTTACTGAGCTTGGTCATTTCAAGAATAGCAGCAATATTGTCTTCTACACTCAAGCGGCGAAATACCGAAGCTTCCTGCGGCAGGTAGCCAATTCCAATCTTAGCCCTTTTGTACATAGGCAGCTTGGTGATGTTAGTGTCATCCAGAAAAATCTCTCCCATGTCGGGCTGCACCAGACCAACCGTCATGTAGAAAGTTGTGGTTTTCCCTGCACCATTTGGACCGAGTAAGCCGACAATTTCACCCTGGTTTACGTGGATGGACACTTCATTTACAACCTTCCGTTTCCGGTATTCCTTCACCAAATTTTCTGTGTGTAATCTCATGCTTCGCTGGGTTTCATGTCGACAATTCGAAGTTGCATGCGCCACTTCTTATTGAACTCATTCCAATCAATGTGGTAGCAAATATCAAAAAGTTTGCCCTGCTTTACAGCATTGTAATATTTCGCCTGAGAAAATGCCATTGCACCGACTATTCCATCTGCCGTATAAAAATTCATTGACAGGTGTTCTCCAAAGGTTTTTGCCATGCCTGTATCACGCACTCCTTTGCTAACAAAAAGCGGATTCATGTTTCCTGGTCCGAAGGGAGCCATTTGCACCATTTTTTTGGTAAAGGATTCTGAAATAGAAGAAAGACTGATTACCAAATCATAACTCAATTCGGGTACCAGACATTCTGGACGAATAGTAGCCGCAACCCGTTGCTCAAAAGCCGCTTTAAAGTCGGCTACTTTTTCTTTTTCCATCGTCAGTCCTGCAGCATGGGTATGTCCGCCAAACTGAAGAAGATGCTCGGAACACGCATCAATAGCCTCATGGATATCAAAGCCCTCAACCGAACGAGCTGATCCTGCTACCCTATCGCCGATGGCGGTGAGGACAATGGTTGGGCGGTAGTATTCTTCGACCAGGCGCGAAGCGACAATTCCGATTACTCCTTTGTTCCAATCTTCTCCGTAGGCTACGGTTGCTCGTTTCTCTCCAAAATTTGGATCTGCTTCACATTGGGCTATTGCCGCCTTGGTAATTTCGGCCTCAAATTCCTTCCTGCTATCGTTGGTGGTATGGAGCTTAGAAGCAAATGCAGCTGCCTTGGCTTCATCCTGTTCCAAAAGCAAGTCGACAGCACCATAGGCATGCTCTAATCGCCCAGCAGCGTTAATGCGCGGCCCTGCATAGAAAAGAATATCGGTGATATCATACGAAGACTTCGGTCGTTTTTCAAAAGCCTTCTCGAGCAAAACTTTAAGGCCAGGACAAGGGTTATTGTTCAGCTTATCTATCCCCCAAAATGCCAAAATGCGGTTCTCGCCACGAATCTCCACGATATCACAAGCGATGCTTACAGCAAGTAAATCCAGGTATTGAAAAACGACAGATTCATCAATGCCTCTGGTTCGTGCAATGGCCTGGGCCAATTTAAAACCAACACCACAGCCGGAGAGTTCTTTGTATGGATATGCGCAATCAGAACGCTTAGGGTCTAATACGGCAACTGCTGGAGGCAGTATTTCACCAGGATTATGGTGATCGCAAACAATGAAGTCGATTCCGCGGTCTTTGGCCTGTTGGATGAGGCTGACTGACTTCACCCCACAATCGAGCGAAATCATCAGGGTATAACCTTGTTCGCTGGCATAATCAATTCCCTTTTGGGAGATTCCGTAGCCTTCCAAATTCCTATCTGGAATATAGTAGCTGCAGTTTGGATGGATGGAAAAGAGAAAAGAATAAAATAAGGTGACTGCCGTTGTCCCGTCGACATCATAATC
>JALRIQ010000017.1 GCA_023277325.1 Bacteroidia bacterium
TAAAACCACGTAAATCACCTTGATTCCAGGCACGTTCCTGCGCACGCATTACCGACTCAATTGCAGCGCTTTCTGCATGAAGATTCCCTGTTTGGGCTTGATTGCATCCCAAGGCGCTGAATACTCCGAGCAGTATAATAAAAGAGATACTTCGTATCATTTTATGCCCCGTTGTTTTTTAATGACCTCATAAGCCTCCTGCACCTTTTGAAACTTCTGTTGTGCCGCTTGAACAGCATCCTCACCTAAAGTAGAGACCTTATCTGGATGAAAACGGGTAGCCATTCGGCGGTATGCTTTTTTCACCTCGTCGTCGGTTGCAAGTTCTGTTATTTCGAGCACATCATACGCCCAATTATTCGATTTAACGAACATGGCTTTGATGGCTGCCAAGTCGGCAGCTGCGATATTAAAGTACCCTCCTATCTGATTCAAGACCAGCTCTTCACTTTTATCCAATTGTCCATCTGCGGCAGCAATACCATAGAGGTAATGCATCAACTGAAGGCGACCAGCATGGTTCACATACTGCACAATCTGGAGGCAAATGGGCCGAAGAGAAATTTCTGAATCGAGCAGCTTCTTTAAGGTAGGAAGGGCTTCTTTGGTTTTTTCCTCACCAAAATTTCCTACCAGGAAGGTTTTTATAAAATTCAGTTCCGATTTAAGTTGCTTGCCATCTGCTTTCATCACAGCAGCCGACAATACCAGCAAACTCATAAAAAAATCGTCCTGCGCGCCACGCATTGCTCTTGGATCTGGGTCTCCCCCGCCAAGCAATCTCTCGGGAGCATCGGAAGCAGAATCCACAAAGGATCCTACTACCAAACCGAGTAATGCACCGATCGGTCCGCCAAAGGCCCAACCTAAACCACCGCCTAATATTTTTCCAAAATTACCTGCCATTCAATGCGGCTTTTTCTTCAGCAATTATGGCTTTTATGCGGCTTTCATCCTTGAGGTCAATTTTATTCTGAATGATCCGATTAAGAATACGCTGATTCACCGGCCCCATAGATAAAGCCTCTGAATAAGGCATATTGGTGAAGGTTACCATCTCGTATTGAGAAAGGTAGGATTCCGGATATAGGTCGCAGAGTTCATGTTCTACTTCCTTTTGTTTGAGGAAAGCCTCATTCCCTACACTGTCGCGCATCTCCACAAAGTTCTGGACGGCGAGGTCAGCGATGGCATCGGCATTTACCTTTCTCAGTTCCTGGTACTCGGCGAATACTTTACCCCAGTCGTTGCCATGTCTTTCGACGCATTCATCGAGGATTACACAGTCTTCGAAAGCGCAGTTCATTCCTTGTCCGAAAAACGGAACGATGGCATGTGCTGCGTCGCCGAGTAAGGCCAGTTTATCCTCACGTACCCACGGGTAGCATTTTACAGTTACCAGAGAAGAAGTGGGGTTCGTGAAATAATCTTCCAACAAACTTGGCATCATCGGAACCGCATCCGGGAAGCGCTTTTTGAAGAATTTCTCAACCTGCTCTTCCGTTTGCAGGGAGGCAAAACTCTCTTCTCCTTCAAATGGGAAGAACAAGGTACAGGTGAAATCCCCTGCCGGGTTTGGCAGAGCAATCATCATATAATGCCCTCTTGGCCAAATATGTAGACTCTCTTTGTGCATGCGGAATCCTCCTTGTTCTGCCGGTGGAATCAACAATTCCTTGTAACCATGCTCCAAATAACTTTGCGAATAATTGAATCTATCTGTTACCTGAAGCCGACCGCGTGTAGCTGCGAAAGCACCATCGGTACCTATAATTCTATCGCCAGTAACCGTATGTTCTGTGCCTTGCTCATCAACAAATACAGCAGTAGCCGAATCTAAATTTACATCGATGCACCTGTGCTCGAAATGAAGGTGAATATTTGGGTATTCATCGGCGAGCTCGAGCAAACGGATGTTTAATAATCCGCGCGAAACAGAATAAATCGCTTGATCCTCCTTGCCATACGGTTGATAAGCTAAATCTCCTTCAACTGGGTGCATGGTTCGTCCATACATGGGTATGGCTTGCTTCAAAATCTCTTCATCCAAACCTACCTTGCTTAAGGCACGCAATCCGCGCACAGAAAGGGCAAGGTTGATAGATCGTCCGGCAGAGATGCGGTTATTGCGCATGTCCGGACGTCTTTCGTATACATTTACCTCAAAACCACGTTTTGCGAGGTAAACTGCCATGAGTGAACCCGAAAGTCCACCGCCTATGAGGGTAATTCTATTCATTGTCAGCGAAATTACATTATTCCCGGGGGTCCATAAAATGACCCAGGTCAGGAATTGTTAAGGTACAACTTGCCCTACGCGTCGAATATCGGCACATAGGAAATATCCTACAGCCCCGCCTGAAATATTGGTAGGTGGGTTAGCAGGTGGAGTTTGAAAAGGACCCGGTGCGCCAGAATTCAGGTTGGCGAGCGCGTTGAAATAGGTTGCAATAGGAACATCTAGGCTTCTAAATTCCAACATCACGGAGTCGCCAGATTGCGCTCGGTAAAAAGGCAATTCAAAAGGAACCCGTTCAAATTTTTTCAGGTCAGCGTTTGTGAACAGAATTTCCTGGTCGAACATGGTATCATTCTGACCGAAGTTAAACCGGGTATAAATCTCATCTTCTCTTCTATCCACAGAATAATAGGTAACGGCATATCCTTCATCGATAAATCCGCTAGCCGGCTTATAATCAAATTGCAAAACCGGATCAACCTCAAACATGGGGTAAAGGGTAGCAGTGGACGTATACTCTTTACCATCTACAACAACCTTGAGGGTATAAACTTTCGCGGTATCAGGGATATAACCTGCAGGACCTTTGTACAGGCCTTCACCCACATAATTGAACATGACAGTTCCCTGGTCATTGCTTATCTCAACAGTTCCATCAGGAATATAAACAGGAGCTACCGGATTAAAATAATCCTGCGTAAGGCTGAGGCGCACGTAAGAGGAATCCACCTCCGTTACCAGGTAGCCTTCAATCACCACGCGCGTTTGTGTCTCACCCAATTCCAAGTCGACCTTTTCGGTACATGCACTGAACAGGCTTAAAAAAACGATGCCGATTAAATAAAGCTGCTTTTTCATCGTCTTAGAATTTGAAATTATAGGTTACAGATGGAACAACACGGAAGAGGTAGGTTTTGTAAGCGGCATTTTGACCGGTATTCTCATCCACACGGAAATCGAGGGTATAGAAGTTTCTTCTTCCATAAACGTTGTAGATGCTGAACACCCAGCTGCTTTCATTTTTATAGGTTTTACCCTCAACCTTCTTGCGGTAGAGTGTCATGCTTAAATCCATGCGATGATAAGCCGGTATACGCAATGCATTGCGATCGCTGTACAATGGAATAACTTGTCCGTTTAAGGTATACTGACCAACAGGCGCAGTATAGGCATCACCCGTTGCAAAAATGAAACTTCCTGAAACATTGATGCGTTGGTTCAAATCATGAGAAGCAACAACGGTCAAATAGTGCCTGCGGTCGAACCTGAAATTGTACCATTCGCCACGGTTGATATTATCTGCTCTGCGCTCTGACTTAGCCAGGGTATAAGCCACCCAACCTGTTGTTTTTCCTTTTGTTTTGCGGAGGAAAAACTCAGCACCGTAAGCGCGGCCTCGACCTGCCACCAATTGCGATTCAATATTTTCGGTGAAGTCGATTGTTGCATTGTCAATCAACTCCACTGTATTGCTCATGTTCTTGTAATACACTTCAACCGATCCCTCAACCTGGTTATCGAAGAAGTTACGGAAGTAACCGATAGCCACCTGATCGGCGATTTGTGGTTTGATGGATGGCGTAGATGGTGTCCAAAACTCCTGCCCTGTGGAAGCTGCAATATTCTGAATCAGATGCAGGTATTGCGCCATGCGGTTATACGATGCTTTGATGGAGCTTTTTGAATTCAGGCGGTAAACCATATTCACCCGAGGTTCGATATTCGCGAAAGTATTGTAGAACTTACCTGACTCATAAAAGAGGGTATCGATAACCGTTCCCGGACGAACAGATCCATCTTGAAAAAAGTTCTTTTGTCCGTTAGCATAAACAAACTCGCGTCCTTTACCTGCATTGCTAAATACCGATACGCGGAATCCATACTCCATTTCGAAACGACCAATTGGTTTCCATTCGTGACTTACATAATACGCCTGGCTTAATGCTCTTTTCTTTGGAAGCGAAGCAGCAGTGATTATCGATTCAGAAGTGATTGGCTCAATTCTGCCTGGCAAGAAGGTATGGAAGGTATTCCAGAACCCGAAGCGTACCGTATTTTTCGGATTAACGTAATAGGTATAATCCTGTTTGATACCGATATCATCGATATAATTCAGACGTTGAAAGTTCAGGTTTTTCGCCAGGTTAAAGTCGATTTGGTAATTGTATCGGCTATAGATAATGCTGGTATTCAAAAACAATTTCTGGTTAAAAATATGGTTCCAACGTGCTGTGGTGGTGGTGTTTCCCCAACCAAATCCGGCAATACCTGCAAAGCCAAGGCGATCTCTACCAGTATAGGCAGAAATATAAAGACGGTCTTTTTCTGAAAGTTTAAAATTCACCTTCATGTTCAAGTCGCCAAAATTGGCAATGGCATCTTTGGTCATGTCGCTGAGCGGAAAGAACAAATCGAAATAAGAGCGACGACCCGAAATGATAAAAGAACTTTTTTCCTTTTGAATAGGCCCTTCGAGCGTTAAACGAGAGGATAAGATTCCGATACCTCCGCTGGCTGAAAATTTCTTGGTATTTCCATCTTTCATGCGGATATCCATTACCGAAGCAAGGCGACCCCCGTATTGAGAAGGAATTCCTCCTTTATAGAGTTCAAAATCTTTTACCGCATCTCCATTGAAAACGGAGAAAAAGCCCACCACATGCGAAGGGTTATACACCACGGCTTCATCCAGAAGCACCAGGTTGTGGTCTACGTTACCTCCGCGTACGATGGATAAGGTATTACCATCTCCCGCAGACTGAACCCCAGGGAGGAGTTGAATGGCTTTGATGATATCCACCTCACCGAGAAGAATTGGGATTTTTTTAACGGTTTTTACATCGATAGAGACCACCGACATTTTGTTTTCGCTTACGTTCTTATCGACTTTTTCTCCAGTTACCAGGGCCTCTTTAAACTCGAGCGACTCTTCCATCAGTTCGATATTGATGGTCATGTCTTGATTTACATTGAGTACCGTGTCTTTGTCTTCATACCCCACATAGCTGTACGTTATGCGGTATTTGCCCTTCGGCATGGTAAACGAATAAAAGCCATATACGTTGGTAACCGTTCCATTTTTCAGCTCCGTAACAAACATATTGGCTCCAATGAGTTCCTCTCCTGTTGCTCCATCTGTAATCCTTCCACTGAGGGTAATGTCTTGCGCCATGCTTTTCGCCGAACCGGCGCCGAGCAGCAAGACTAAAATCAAAAATCGTTTCATCTATCGAATCCTGTCAATGAATTGTTCCACGAAGAGAATAAATTTTATCCATAGTGGAATCATCCTTTTGATAAGCCGTAAAAAATCGGGGGTAAAGCACATCAAAACACTTCCGAAACAATTCCCTAATCTAACATGGATTTGTTCAGATTGTTTACTTTCTGAAAGAAGGATATGGAATATGGCTTGAATCGTTCTCCGTCATTGGAAATGTTTTGCTTCGCCAGGCTGCTTTTGCCTTTTCAATTCACTCCTTATCGCTCGATACAAAGTTCCAATCGATATAGCGTTCTTCTGGGAATGGGTCCCCGCCAAAAAGCAATAAATGCGTATTCGGCTCCAGGGTAAGGGCGCATGAATCCTGTGCCTTGGCAACCAGCATATTTCCTTTTTCAATATGATGTTCAAAGGCCTGAATGGCTCCGTCGACAATACCTATCCCTATTTCACAAAAGAGCTTATCGCCCGTATTGAGCAGGCCTCCCTTTTCACTGATGACTTCCACCCTAAACAAATTGGAAAGAACCGGCACGGGCGATTTGCGTCCATAAGCTTCAACGGCGACCAAGCGGAGTTTCATCTCATTCTCCATAAAAAAAGGCCAACTCTCCGAAGAAAGTCAGCCTTCACTTGATCTGCTCCAGTAATTATTTTACGATGAAGTCGCCTTGCATCTGGCCATAATGACCAGGGAAAGTGCAAAGATACTTATAGGTTCCTGGAGCTGGCGCATCGAATTCGATGGTTTCGCTTTCCCCAGGGCCTATAATTTTGGTATAGATAATTGGATCTGCATAGCGATCAGCTGGTTGGTAGCCATTGTCTTTGGCAGCAATAGCCGCCGTTGCATAAGCCACCAAGTCAACACCCTGATCGAGCAAGGTCCAATTATGCCCCATCGCTTCTACAGGCATTTGCCCTACATTTTTTAAGGTGAGTTTCACTTTTGTTCCCGCCTTAACTTCAATTACTTTTTTGTCGTATTGCATGGCGTCATTCGCCTCGATGGTCACTTCCACCACTTCCTTTTCAGTAGGGGCGGCAGGTGCTTTCTCATTCACTGGCGCTTCAGGTGCTTTCTCTTCGGTTTTGGTTTCTCCACCGCAAGCGGCAAGGAATAATGTTCCAAGGGCAATGGTTAAAATTTGCTTTTTCATATCGATTGTGTACTTAGTTTGATGCAGTTAATGGTTTTACAAATGCGGGTAGCTCTCCAGTGAGCGATCCCAAAAAGGCTTCTATTGAGGCGATTTCTTCTGGAGTAAAAGTCTGTCCCAATTGAGTCTGCCCCATAATTTCAATGGCCTTCGCCAATTCTTTCACAGAACCATCGTGAAAATAGGGACCCGTTTTTTCAATGTTTCGCAGTGATGGCACTTTAAAGAAGTATTCATCTGCGTCGTTTTTGGTTACTTCAGCACGTCCTCGATCATGCCCAACAGATTGGGTATAGTCCCAATAAGGACCCTTCACCAATCCGAACTTTTGATAGAGTCCGCCACCTAAACCAGGCCCATTATGGCAAGAGATACATGCCTTATTCACAAAAAGATCCAATCCTTCTTTTTGCTGCGGGTTTAACGCATTTAGATCGCCTGCAATATAAGCATCAAATGGCGAAGGAGTTTGCAAACACTCTTCGAAGGCTGCAATGGCCGAGGCGATATTATTAAAATTGATTGGGTCTGGATCATTTGGAAAAGCCAATGAGAAGATTGGCGCATAATCTGGAATCCCTTTGATTCTTTGAACGGCGGCATGCTCGCTTGGCAAACCCATCTCTATTGGATTTAAAATAGGACCCTTTGCTTGTTCGGTTAGGTTCTCTGCACGTCCATCCCAGAATTGAGCGAGATGGAAACTTGCATTATACACCGTGGGGCTATTTCTAGCGCCATTTTTTCCTTCATGGCCAGGGGATGTAGCCAAATTATCTACCCCAAACTTATCGAGCATATGACATGAATTGCAGCTAAGTTGATTGTTCCAACTCAAAGCCGTTTCCATGTAAAGCTTCTTTCCTAAAACAGCTTTCGGACTGCTTGGATCGCCGGGTGCAGGCATGCTGCGAAAAATACTGGCCGCTGTTTTTTGACGTGCAATATCAACCGAATCAACAGCAGAATCGCTGGTACCATTCGATGTTGATGAAGGATCGCCGCAGGCAATAATTCCTCCTGCCAGCAGAGCGATGCCAAATAGCACAAGTAAAGATTGTTTATTTTTCATACTTACGTTCGTCGATTTATTTTAGTATAACACTTCACCAATCAGATTGTTGATTGAATTACGAATTTCATTCATTTTCCCCATTTAGAAGGTGATTTATGTCACCAAATTCGCAGCTTCCTCGCATTCATCCTTGTCATTCAGGAAAAGCTATATGGCTTCGACCAATGATCATCAGCCGTGCTTAAAGGGGCTCAAGGTATACTATACCAGTAACTCGCGCCTTCTCTCCCAACTTAAAATGGCCAAGGCGGATGGTTCCGCGCTAAAAGAGCTCATCCGCCTTAAACGCGTTGATGCTCGTATCCTTGGTATTTTTGGAATATAACCTTTTGATCATCAATCCAGGATGTGACTTATGGACATTATTGAAGATCGACATGGAAACAAATCGACTATCATTACTTCGCGGTTACCTATCTCGCTATGGTATGAAATCATCGGAGATAACACAATAGCCGATGCTATTTTAGATCGAGTAGTACACGATGCACACCGAATAGAATTACAAGGTGAATCCTTGAGAAAAAAAGCTAAATGGAAAAGTCAATAAATAATACGCATTTTGAATGATGTTCAAGCGCCCTTTAAACACTCTCTTTTTCCAACCCTATTTGGGGGTCATTTTGGAGCGATTTTAAGGGGTCAATTTGTTCGATTTTCTCAAAAATATAAAATTATTAAATACTGTATAACAGACTGACAAGCTTTGTTTTACGGCAAGAATACTTTGATTGTTTACTTCCCGATACAAAACTTCCCAAAAATATTCCCCAAAAGGTCGTCTGGAGTGATCTCGCCCGTTATATCACCTAAGTGGTGGATGGCGGTGCGAATGTCTTCGGCAAGTAGATCGCCAGTTTGTCCGTTTTGGATGCCGTAAAGGGCTGTTTGCAAGGCTTTGTCGGTGGCGTTGAGGGCCTCGAGGTGACGAATATTGCTGACGGTGGT
>JALRIQ010000018.1 GCA_023277325.1 Bacteroidia bacterium
AAACGAAGCTCATGCTTATCACGGTAGCGGGCCGAAGAACCTGCACCAGCAAGCACCACATTTCTTGGATTCCAGCTGAATTTATAATGCCAAGGATTGGTATCGTGTTCGGGAGCAATTAATCCTCCGGTAAAGGATTCAAAGGAGAAGATTTCTGCACCTTCATTCTTTAAACCATGGATGAGTTGCATGGCCGACATATGATCAATGCCCGGATCAAGTCCTGCTTCATTCAAAAAGCAAAGTCCCTTTTCCTTAACGGCTGCATCCAATGCCCTCATTTTATCGTCGACATAGGAGGCTGTGACCAGATTTTTACCGTATTCCAGACAAAGCAAAGCCGCCTTTTCATGGAGAAAGGCCGGGAGCAGGGAAATGACGATATCCGCCTGTTTCACCAATTCGGTGCATGCTGCTTCATTTTCTATACTAAGGTCATGGCAAAACAAATGGGCCGATTCGTGGTACTTCTTAAGTTGAGAGGCAACCGGGTCGCAAACATGGAGGCTGTAATTATTCGCTTCTGCCTTTTCTAAAAAATAGCGAATGAGGTAACTTGCCGATTTCCCAGCGCCAAAAAGAAGTAGTGATGCCATGGGGCAAATCTATTATTTCGGGGCAGAATCTACACATATGCAAAAGAGAATTATCCGTCAGGTTGAAATTGAAGTATTCCAGCGAAATGAGCTTGAACCAGCAGCACAACAGCTTTGCCGCATCGCCGAAAAAGTGCGCCTTGAGGCCTACGCACCGTATTCCCGCTTTTTGGTTGGGGCAGCCCTGGAGCTCAGTAATCAAGTGATATTAACGGGGAATAATCAGGAAAATGCCGCATACCCAAGTGGCTTGTGCGCAGAACGGGTTGCGCTTTATTTTGCAGGAGCAAACTACCCCGATACCCCTCCGGTTCGAATGGCGATTACGGCTTCTCATGCAAATTCAGAAGTATTGGAAGAACCAGCCGCTCCATGTGGCGCATGCTTACAAGCTTTACATGAATACGAAAGCCGTTTTGGAACCCAGCTGGAGATCCTGTTGTTGGGCAAGACTGAGGTATGGAAAGTAAAAGGTTTAGTCAACCTATTGCCCTTCTCCTTCAACAGCCTAGAAATTAAATGAAAATATTTTAGGCAGGCTTTGTCAGTGTGGAAAATCATATTATCTTTGCAGTCCTTTTAACAGAAATAGTCATGTCAAGAGTGTGTGATTTAACAGGCAAGAAAGCGATGGTAGGGCATCACGTGAGTTTTTCGAATAAGAAAACCCTCCGTAAGTTCAACCCAAACTTGCAAGTAAAGAAATTTTATATCCCAGAGGAAGACCGTTGGATCGTGCTGAAAGTTTCTACTTCGGCGATGAGAACCATTAATAAGAAAGGTATCTATGCCTGCCTTAGACAATGGGAGAAAACCGGTACAATTTAATTAAGAAGAAGCAATGGCCAAGAAAGGTAACCGCGTACAGGTAATTATGGAGTGCACTGAGCATAAGGAGTCAGGCATGTCGGGAATGTCCCGCTACATTACCACCAAGAATAAGAAAAACACGACTGAGCGTTTGGAATTGAAAAAATTCAACCCAGTTTTGAAAAGATATACCATCCACAAAGAAATTAAATAGTCATGGCTAAGAAGGTAGTAGCAACGCTTAAAAAAGCAGGTGCTGGTAAAGATTGGACCCGCATCATTAAAGCAGTTAAATCGCCAAAGTCAGGAGCTTATACTTTTAAAGAAGAAATGGTTCCAGCTGAAGCAGCGAAAGATGCATTCAAAGCATAATTTAGTAGAAAAGAATTTATAGAGCTTCCTGCATGTGCAGGAAGCTTTTTTTGTTTTTAATCGGTCGGATACATGGGATTTTTTGATAAAATATTTTCGCGCGATAATAAGGAGAAATTGGACCAGGGTCTGGAGAAAACCAAGTCGAGCCTTTTGGGTAAAATTGGTAAGGCCCTCGCCGGTAGATCAAGTATTGATGATGATTTCTTAGATGAATTAGAAGAGATTCTCGTGACTTCCGACGTAGGTATCGATACCACGATTAAAATCATTGAGCGCATTGAAAAGCGGGTGCAAAAAGACAAGTACCTCGGAGAGGCTGAACTCAATGCCATGCTCAAAGAAGAAATTGCCGACCTGCTTCCAGAACAAGACGATACCTTAAGTCGTGAGTTTCATGTACCGCATGGTACCAAACCCTACGTCATTATGGTCGTTGGAGTAAATGGAGTGGGCAAGACCACCACCATCGGTAAAATGGCGCATCAGTTTAAAGCCAAAGGCTATAAAGTTATTCTGGGCGCTGCAGATACATTCCGCGCAGCAGCAGTGGAACAGTTGAAAATTTGGGGTCAGCGTACCGGTGTTGAAGTGGTCGAAAAAGGCATGAATGCAGATCCTGCAGCTGTTGCCTTCGAAGCGGTCAAAGCAGCTCAGGATCAAGGTGCCGATGTATGCATTATCGATACAGCAGGACGCCTTCATAACAAGGTTAATCTCATGAATGAGTTGAGTAAAATCAAACGGGTGATGCAGAAGGTTGTTCCTGATGCCCCTCATGAGATTTTATTGGTGCTCGATGCTTCTACCGGACAAAATGCTTTCGAACAAGCGCGGCAGTTTACGGCAGCCACTGAGGTAAATGCTTTGGCGCTTACGAAGTTGGATGGCACAGCAAAAGGTGGCGTGGTAATTGGCGTTTCTGAGCAGTTTAAAACCCCTGTGCGTTATATCGGTGTGGGTGAAGGAATTGAAGACCTTCAAGTATTCAATAAGTACGAGTTTATCGACTCGCTCTTCTCTATTTAATTCCATTTTTTGTGAAAGTAAGAAATCTTAAAAACGATAAAATCAATATCATTACCCTCGGTTGCTCCAAAAATTTGGTCGACTCGGAAGTGATGATGTCGCAACTCAAGGCAAATGAGTTGGAGGTAACCCATGAAGCGGAAAAAGACGACGCAAATGTGATTATCATCAATACTTGCGGCTTTATCGATAATGCCAAAACCGAATCCATCAATACCATTTTAGAACAGGTAGATAGAAAGGAAAAAGGGGAGGTAGACCGTGTTTATGTAACAGGATGTTTATCCCACCGCTATAAAGAAGACCTAGAAACAGAAATCCCTGAGGTAGATGCATGGTTTGGAACTTTGGAACTTCCACGCTTATTAAATACGCTGGGAGCCGACTACAAGCATGAATTAATTGGCGAGCGTTTGATTACCACGCCAACTCATTATGCCTACATGAAGATTTCTGAAGGTTGTGATCGACCATGTTCTTTCTGTGCGATTCCATTGATGCGCGGAGGTCACGTTTCCAAGCCTATCGAGCAATTGGTGAAAGAAGCAGAGCACCTGGTAAAGAATGGAACGAAAGAGATTCTTTTGATTGCTCAGGATTCCACCTATTACGGAATCGACCTCTATGGAGAACGCAAACTTGCCGCCCTTTTAGAAGCGCTATCAGACATTAAAGGGCTGGATTGGATCCGTTTGCATTATGCCTACCCAAGTAAATTCCCGATGGATGCTTTGAAGGTGATGGCGGAACGTCCGAATATCTGCAAATACCTGGATATTCCCCTTCAGCATGCGAGCGATAATATGCTCAAAATTATGCGCCGTGGCATCACCCGTCGCCGTACCGAAGAATTGATTCGGGAAATCCGGGCTCAGGTTCCTGGTATTGCCATCCGCACAACAATGTTGGTAGGACATCCAGGAGAAACAGAACAAGATTTTGAAGACTTGAAATCCTTTATCCAGGAATTCAAATTTGAGCGTTTGGGCGTGTTTACCTACTCGCACGAAGACAATACCCATGCAGGCTCATTGGAAGATGATGTGCCAGAAGAAGTAAAAGACGCACGTGCAGCTGAGTTAATGGAGCTTCAGGAAACGATATCCCTTGAACTCAATGAGGCCAAAGTGGGTAAAACCTATAAGGTATTATTTGATCGGGTAGAAGGAGGTCATTTTGTTGGCCGTACCGAATTCGACTCACCTGAGGTGGATAATGAAGTCTTGGTGGATAAGAAAAGTCAGTTCGTTCGTTTGGGCGATTATGCTGATGTTAAAATAAATAACGCCAGTGCCTTCGACCTCTACGGAGATATTGTAATTTAGTGCCCATGCACTTTCAAGCACTTGGCGCTGAACAGAGCGGGCTTTATTCGAAGCTCATACTCGACTACCTGACTGAAAAACAGGAACTTTCTCCTTTCATCTCCTTTTGGCCCAATGAGGCCGGTTTTGCAGAACAAATAGAAGTTCGCAAGAAATCTGCAGTCGACAGGAAGAATTTAGTCGCTTGCCTGCGAAATCAATACGGGAATTTGGATCTAGGGGATGCAGTTTCTGCCAATCTCGATAGCCTTCTTCGTGATACGACATTCACTTTAACGACAGGGCAACAAATACACATATTTCTCGGGCCCATGTATGTGTATTGGAAGATTGTGAGCACAATCTCTTTGGCACATCGCCTCAAGAAACAGTATCCAGACCTAAACTTTGTTCCTGTTTTTTGGATGGCTACAGAAGACCATGACTTTGCAGAAGTGAACCATGTTGAACTCTTTAATCGTTCATTCGTGTGGGAGGATCAACAAAGTCATGCAGGGCCGGTCGGACGATTAAGTACGGAAGGATTGCCCGAACTAACGGATGACTTGGCCTCACTTTTTAGTCGCCAGGAAGAATGGAAAATCTTTGAGAACCAATTTAGAGCGGCCTATGCTGAGGAAAGCAATTTTGCAAAGGCCACGCGACGTTTAGTTCATGAATTCTTCAAGGACCACGGACTTGTAATTTTGGATCCGGACGATGCACAGCTAAAAAAGGACTTTCTTCCAATTATCAAGGAGGAGCTGTTACAGGAGAGTAGTAAAGATGCGGTGCAAGTCACCAGTGAAAAGCTGGGAGAATCCTATGGACTGCAAGTACATCCCCGTGAAATCAATCTCTTTTACTCAGGAGACAAAGGCAGAGAGCGTATCGTTATTGAAGAAGGAATGCTGCAAACCATCAGTGGTGTTCCGTTAGGAGAAGCGAGTGCGATAGATACTTGGCTCGAAGCAAAAGTAGGCGATATTTCAGCTAACGTGGTTTTGCGTCCGGTTTATCAAGAGGTGATTTTACCCAACCTTGCCTATATCGGCGGACCAGGTGAATTGATGTATTGGTTGCAGCTAAAAGGGGTTTTTGACCACTTTTCTGTACCATTTCCGATACTTGAGAATAGAAAATCCGTATTTATTATTGGTAATAAAGTTCAGTCGGTTCTCGAAAAGATGAACCTGCGATTGGACGACTTGTTTTTAGATGAAGATGAACTACGTGTAAAAGCATTGGAAGTAAGTAGCGACGGGCTTGTTAGCCTGAAAGACGACTTGGATGAATTGCTTGAATTGAAGGACAGGATAATTGGAAAAGCGGCCTCCATCCAAGCGTCGCAAGCCAAGCCACTAGCGGAAATCTTCAACCAAAGCGAGAAAATTATTAAAAAAATTGATAAAGAAATTTTTACCTTGCAGGAAGCAGGGCTAGAAAAGAGCTTGGAAAAGGTGTTAAAAATGAAGTCGTTAATCAAAGAAAAAGGCTTTACTCAAGAACGAAATCAATACATCGTTCAATACCTGCTTCAACTTAATTCATCCCAAATAATTGAAAAGCTTAGTGCCGGATATCAGGACCTTGGTCCGGTGATTTTGTTGATCGATTAGCGAAGAAGTAATTAAGAAACTTTAAACCACAAATCCATCATGAAAAAACTGCTAATCTTTAGTTTGAGTGCTATGCTGGCGATACCGGCAATGGCGCAAAAGAAAAAGACCCTCTTCCCTAACAATGATGCCAAAAGATGGCTAATTGGCTTGCAAGCGGGAGGAACCTTTCTATCTGCCGATGCACAGAAATTAGGCTTTAGTTATGCAGCTGGCTTATCCGCTCAATATTCTTTTTCGCATACCCTTGGGGTACGTGTACTTGGAAATTATGGACAACTTAAAGGATCAGAATTGACATCAGGTCGTCCGTTTAGCAAATACGACTTTACCAATAATTTTTGGGAAGTTCAGGCACAGGGAGTTGTTACCTTCGGAAATATCTCTTATTTGAGAAAAGCGAAGAAAACCAATTTCTATGTAGCTGGAGGTATGGGTGTCATGGGGAATGACGCGACCAGCACCTTTATACTCAAAACTGATCCTACCAAAACCGAACAAACCGGAACATTCAATGATATGATCTTAAGCTTCTCTGGTTCTGCCGGAATGCGCTATAATGTAGGTGCGAACGTGGCACTTGGACTGGAATACAATTTCCGCTACTGTGGTTCTGACCTTGTTGATGTATTGCAGTATGAAGGTTCAGGTAATAAAGCCAAAGATGCGATTAACATGCTTCAGTTGACTGCTACCTTTAAACTTGGTAAAAAAGGCAAAGAGCATGTAGATTGGATCAACCCGGTAGAGGCAATTTATGAAGACATTGCTCAGGTAGAGAAAAAAGTTGATGTTTTGAGTGGTGACCAGGATGGTGACGGTGTATCTGACTTTTTCGATAAAGACAACACCACGCCAGAAGGAGCCATGGTTTATGGAAACGGACAAGCTGTTGATACAGACGGCGACGGTGTTCCAGACGTAAAAGACATCGAGCCAAACTCTCCAAGAGGAGCAGAAGTAAACGAAGACGGTATTGCTGCCGACGACGATAAAGATGGTGTGCCTAACGTATTGGATATTTCTCCAAACACAGATACAAGCTACTTGGTTAACCACCAAGGTATTCCAATTATGACCAAAGAACTTGCCCGTAAACTAGCTCCTAAAGGAGGTTTAGGTGTAGGTGGTGGATTGGGTTATATGCCTGCTATCTTATTTGAAACAGGAACCACCTCAATCAAACCAATTCATTATGTAGACCTTCAAAACATTGCTGAGGCTATCAAGCGCACACCAAATGTGAAAATCTTGATCATCGGTAATGCCGATTACAGAGGTTCTGAAAAACTAAATGAAAAACTGGCCCTTAAGCGTGCTCAAGCTGTGAAGAATGTCTTGGTCGAAAGCTTCGGTGTAGATCCAGCAATCCTTGAGATTCAATCTAACGGTGAGAAAGTGCCTATCGCAAAAGGAACCGACCCAATGGCTTTACAAGCTAACCGTCGTGTTCAGTTCTTTATCATCGAATAACTCACTTAACGAAACGATATCAAAGCTCCAGGCATTGCGCTTGGAGCTTTTTTTTTGCTCGCAGTCCACCGTCGACCGTCTATAGCTTATTTTACCAATAAATGAACTTTTTTCTAATACATTTTTACTGTGGACTGTCGTTCGTCGACTGTGGACTTTTAGCCATGGTCTATGGTCTATCGACTATGGTCTAAATCTAGAAAGCAACTCCCACAGCGCAATCCCCCCCGAAACAGCTACATTAAAACTATGTTTCGTGCCATATTGAGGAATCTCTAAAACACCATCACATACTTCTAGGACCTCATCGCTCACGCCATCTACTTCATTGCCTAGAACAAGCGCAAAGGGTTTGTCGGTAATTTCCCATTCGCGGATATCGATGCTATCTGTCGTTTGTTCCAGAGCAAGAATTTCATAACCTCTTTCTTTGTATAGATTGACGCATTCCAGGGTAGATTCATGTCCTTCCCATTCTACGGATTCTTCTGCTCCTAGGGCGGTTTTGCGAATTTCTTTATGAGGAGGTTGGCCGGTTATCCCACACAAACAAATCTTTTCCACGCGAAATGCATCGGCCGTACGGAAGAGGGAACCCACGTTGCTCATGCTTCGTATGTCGTTTAGCACAAGGATGGCAGGTGATTTTTGTGCATTTTTGAATGCTTCCGTACTGAGACGGTTTAACTCGATATTCTTTAATTTGCGGGGCATACCTATACTTTGGCTAAAAAATCTACTGAAACTCCGTTAATGCGCCAATACGCGCAAATTAAAGCAAAATACCCGGGAGCATTATTGCTTTTTCGGGTAGGCGACTTTTATGAGACCTTTGGGGAAGATGCTAGTGTTCCACCTAGAGGTATTTACTTAACCGATAGCTCTAGTGTTGCTGATGCTAGTGGCCCTAGAAAAACACAAAAAACAGTAACTACTATAAATGGAAATCCTTTAGAAGAGAAAGTCGTTACCTATGGTTA
>JALRIQ010000019.1 GCA_023277325.1 Bacteroidia bacterium
AGATTGCAGCAAAATGATTACCAGTGCTTACAGTACTTCATTTAGCTTGGGGATCTTGGCCTTAGCACCTGAAATGCGTGCGGCAATTCGTAATATTTATGGGTTTGTCCGTTTCGCTGATGAAATTGTTGACACCTTCCATAATTACGATAAAAAGTCCTTACTGAATATGTTCAGAGAGGATACCTATAAGGCCATAGAACAAGGAATTAGTTTCAATCCGGTTTTGCATGCTTTTCAAAAGACGGTTCGGCAATACCGCATAGACCCAAAACTTATTGATGCTTTCTTAGATAGCATGGCCATGGATTTGGATTACCGTAACTATGAAGATGCAACCTTTCAGAAATACATTTATGGTTCCGCAGAGGTTGTGGGGTTAATGTGCCTTAAAGTCTTTTGTGAGGGAAATGAAAAACAGTATCAGGAACTGGTAGAGCCTGCAAGAGCTTTGGGTGCCGCTTTCCAGAAGATTAATTTCTTACGCGACCTAAAAAGCGATTTCAAAGAAAGAGGCCGTATTTATTTCCCAAATGTGAACTTCTTCGAACATTTTGATAAGCATATCAAAGTAAAGATAGAAGAGGATATTGAGGCTGACTTCAATGCAGCATTGGTTGGAATTAGAAAACTTCCACGCAGCAGCAAATTCGGGGTATATATCGCTTATGTATATTTCTATCAATTACTGAAGAAAATCAACCGTTTAGAACCAAAGAAAGTCATGGAAGAAAGGGTGCGCGTAAGCAATCCGGAAAAAATCATGCTGTTTATTGGTTCTTGGGTAAAGTTCAGGTTGAATAGAATATGATTCGAATTTTTGGGTTAATTTTCTTGCTGCATGTGACCCATTCAGACATCTCTTCCATTCGTCAATCGTACAAATCGGCCATCTATTCGGAGAAATCTGCAGAGAAGCTATTGGAAGAATTGGAGGATATCACCCTGGAAAATCCGCTTAAGTACGCCTACAAAGGGGCAACACACGCACTATTGGCTCAGTACCTGATTAATCCGTATTCGAAATTGGAATCGGTAAAAACGGGATCCATGATGTTGGATGATGCGGTAATTGCTGCTTCGGCGAATATGGAAATTCGGTACCTGCGTTACAGCATAGAAAAAAATCTTCCTTCCTTTTTACCGTACCGAAAGCATATCAAACAAGACGAGCTACGTATCGTAAATGCGCTTGTGGCAAAACAGGATAATTTATCTCCAGAAATCCATAAGGAGGTAATCCAGTATATGCTGAAAAATGCGCAACTTAGCACAGAGAACAAAAAGAGCCTCGAGGACTTAATAAACTGATGTATACCTACCTGCTTCTTGACTTAGCCATTATTGGGTTTCCACTTGCTTTGTCTTTTGACAAGAAGGTGGCCTTCCATAAAAA
Source organism: Bacteroidia bacterium (assembly GCA_023277325.1). Classification (GTDB taxonomy): domain Bacteria; phylum Bacteroidota; class Bacteroidia; order UBA8524; family UBA8524; genus UBA8524. The sequence goes on from JALRIQ010000019.1 coordinate 1,397, forward strand.
GTGGAAATACATTTGGCAGGGGATTTTGCTCAACCTTTTGATATTTCTTCCTTGGGATGTCGCCTTCACAGATCTTGGTGTTTGGGGGTTTAATTCCGATTACCTGATTGGTGCGGAGCTATTTCAATTGCCCCTGGAAGAGTACCTTTTCTTTTTGGTGGTTCCCTATGCCGCTATCTTTATTTATGCTTGCCTAGAAGCCTATTTCCCGAAGGATATACTCTACCGATACAGAAAGGGAATTGCCTGGGCGGTGATTCTAGTATGCCTGCTTCTCTACGTTTATTTTGATGACCATCTTTATACGGCGGTGGCCACACTGTACCTCAGCTTTACAATGCTCATGGTTTTGATAAGCGGGAAACATCATTTCCTTGGTCGTTTTTTTATGACCTATCTGATTATTTGTATTCCCTTTCTTATCTGCAATGGAATTTTAACTGGATTGCCTGTTGTATGGTATAATGACATGGAAAATTTGGGAATTCGAATTTTTTCAATCCCTGCAGATGATTTAATCTACAATATGGGCATGCTGCTCATCCCGCTTGGTTTTTATGCCCGAAATACTCGGAAATAAAGTAATTATCGTTGGTGCCGGACTCGCAGGTTTGGCCTTGGCTGCGCGCTTGGCAGCTCAGGGAAAGCAGGTGGAGGTTTATGAGCAGAACGATTATTTCGGAGGAAAAGCCACTCAGATTCAGTTAGGCGAGTTTGTTTTCGATGCCGGTCCTAGCTTGTTCACAATGCCGCATTACGTAGACGAGGTGTTTATTTATGCGGGGAAAAACCCGCGCGACTATTATACCTATAACCAGCTCGAAACACTTTGCCATTATTTTTACGAGGATGGTTTTCGCCTTTTAGCATATGCAGATAGAGAAGCGTTTGCAAAGGAAGCAGCCTCATTAACTACCGATAGCGAAGAAGCTATTTTGGGCTTTTTACAGCATGCGGAAAAGATTCATGAGCTGACCGAAGAAGTGTTTTTAAGGAAATCGCTTCATCGGGTGGAGAGTTACCTGAATGCAGAAACAGTGAAAGGGGTTCTTGGATTCCATCATCTGGATGCTTTTCAAAGTATGGAAAAGGCCATCCGTTCTTACCTGAAGGATCCGCACCTCGTTCAATTATTTTGTCGCTATGCCACCTATAATGGTTCTAATCCCTACTCAGCTCCGGGAACTTTAAATGTCATCCCTCATTTGGAGTTTGGATTGGGCGCGTATATGCCTATTGGAGGAATTCATGCAATCCCAGCGGCCTTGTTTATGCTCGCTGAAGAACTAGGGGTTAGATTTCAATTTGGACAAAAAGTAGATGAAATCATAGTGGAGCATAATAGAGCCGCAGGTATTCGAATTGGAGAGAAGCATATTGCATCCGACTATGTAATCACGAATGCTGATATCTGGCCGAGCTTTAGGGAATTGATGCCGAATGTAAAGGCTCCTGAAAAAACTTTGGGTCAGGAACGGTCCTCGTCGGCCTTTATTTTTTATTGGGCGATGGATGAAGCTTTTCCTGAATTGGATGTTCACAATATCTTTTTCTCCAGTGATTATCCTCAAGAATTCAAGTCGCTTTTTGAGAAAAAGGAACTGGGAAATGATCCGACAGTCTACGTACATATTTCATCCAAAGTGTGTTCGGAACATGCACCCGCCGGAAAAGAAAATTGGTTCGTGATGGTTAATGCTCCTCAGCATATTGGACAAGATTGGGAGTTGTTGCGAGAAAATTTACGGGAGAAGATTGTAAGGAAATTGAATCGAATTCTGGACAAGGATATTTCGAAATTCATTCTCGATGAGGAAGTATTATCTCCTGAAGCCATTCAAAGAAAAACTTCCAGCTATGGCGGGTCACTGTATGGAACATCGAGCAATAATCGCTTTGCTGCTTTCTTGCGTCATCCTAATTTCAGCAGTTCCATAAAAGGACTTTATTTCTGTGGAGGCTCCGTCCACCCTGGAGGAGGAATTCCGTTGGTGATGTCTTCTGCAAAAATTGTAAGCGACTTGATTGCAAAGCCTTAGAGGGTATTCTATTGCCCTTCGTGCTAACCTTTTACCAATTACCCCTTTTGTTTTATCAAAAACCTATAAGTTTGCATCATCTTAGGGGTGCTGGAACATTTGTTTTGGCTGAGATAATACCCTTGACGGCTTCGGCTGTCGAAACCTGATCAGGGTAATGCCTGCGAAGGGAAAAGGATGGGTTAACATGTTTATGTGGGTTTCAACCCCTGAAGCACACTTTGTTATACCTTATTAATTAAGTTTTATGCGTTTATCGTTTTTGGTTTTGATGAGCTTCTTCGCTCTTCATGCCTGGTCACAACACCAAGTTGATGGCCGACTTGTTCAATCGCCTTCCGGAGAAGGGATTGAAGATGCCTATGTCACCCTCTTTTCTGGAGAAACCTTTATTGGTGGAGTTAGCAGCGACAAAAGAGGTTATTTTCTGCTCCAGAGTCAGAGCAATTCAAATTTGGTGCTGCATATTTCCCATGTGGCCTATGAAAACCGTGTCATTAAGCTTCATCCTGATAGCTTGATGGGACAAACCTACACGTTGGAGTCGATCGTGAATGTGAGCGATGAGGCCATGGTTAAGTCTACCCGCATGGGCAAAGACTTGCCAGGAACCCATTCC
>JALRIQ010000020.1 GCA_023277325.1 Bacteroidia bacterium
CCGATGGCAGTATCACCATGGATGCGCAAGGAGAGGAAATAAAAACGTTCCATGTCCGCGACGGACAATTGATTCAGTTTATGCGGGATAAAGGCTTTGTTTTTGGCGCCATTTCGGGCAGAGATTCTGTAGCTGCCAGAAAGCGAATGGAAGCTTTAAATATTGATTTTATTCGGCTTGGCCAGGGCCAAAAAGAGGGGGCCTATGCTGAATTTAAAAAGGAGTTCAAAAAGAAGGATGAAGAAATCATTTTTATCGGTGATGATGTGATTGATATCCCCGTTCTAAAACAAGTAGGTCTTGCAGTAGCTCCAGCCGATGCTTCATTTTATGTAGCGCCGCATATTCATTTGCATACTAAGACCAAGGGAGGCCGAGGTGTACTCCGAGAGGTAATTGATCTCATCATCGATTACCGCAACTGGGATGAATGGAATACCCCCCGGAAACGCATCGGCTTTAACTAATCACACTACAATAAGGTGGTAGGACATACATAATCCGTCAGAGAGAAAAGTTCGGACTTTTTAATGGCCGAAAATCCTCCCTGAATATTTACCACATGGTCGAAGCCACGTGATTTCAGAATTGAGCCGAATATCATAGAGCGATACCCTCCAGCACAATGGATATGGTAATTTTTCGCTGGGTCAAGGCTTGCCATATTTTGGTTGATATAATCCAGAGGCATGTTTTCAATCCCTTCAATATGCTCTGATTCGTATTCGCTTTTCTTACGCACATCCAAAAGGTCGATGCTTCCCTTTTTCATTCTTTCAGCTAACTCATTTGCAGTGATGGATTCAATGCTATTGGTTTCTTTTCCAGCAGAAATCCAGGCATCCATACCTCCTTCTAAATGGCCGATGGCAAAATCATATCCCACGCGGGCTAAACGGGTTACTACCTCTTCTTCACGGCCTTCATCGGTTACAAGGAGAATTTCCTGACGAATATCCGGAATCATGGTACCTACCCATGGAGCAAAACTTCCGTCAATACCAATGTTGATGGAATTCGGGATAAACGATTTTGCAAAAGTCTCAGGACTCCGCGTATCCAAAATTAAGGCTTGGGTCTCGTTTGCTGCAGCTTCAAAAGCTTCTGGGCTGAGTGCTTTGGTTCCTCTTTCCAAAACGGTATCGATGGCATCATAACCCTGAATATTCATCAATACGTTTTTTGGGAAATAAGAAGGTGGAGGCATCAAGCCGGTAAGTACTTCTTTTTTGAATTCTTCTAAAGTCATGTCGGCGCGGAGGGCGTAATTGGTTTTCTTTTGATTGCCCAAGGTATCGCTGGTTTCCTTGCTCATGTTCTTTCCGCAAGCCGATCCGGCACCATGCGCAGGGTACACGATTAAGGCGTCATCCAAAGGCATGATTTTGTTGCGTAGAGAGTGAAAAAGGTGTTCGGCCAGTTTCTCTTCAGTCAGTTCAGCCTTAACCTTTTGGGCTAAATCCGGACGACCTACATCGCCAATAAATAAGGTATCTCCCGTGAAAATGGCCTCTTCTTTACCTGCACTGTTTCGCATAAGGTAGCAAGAGCTCTCCATGGTATGTCCTGGTGTATGAAGAAGTTCGATTTCCGCTTTTCCGATTTTAAATTTTTGTCCGTTTTTTCCAATCAATGCTTCGAATCTAATTTCAGCATCCGTTGGTCCATAAACGATTGTTGCTCCCGTCTTTTTGGCCAAGTCGATATGACCAGAAACGAAGTCGGCATGAAAATGTGTTTCAAAAATATATTTGATGGTCACGCCATCTTTTTCGGCTTGATCGATATAAGGTTGAACCTCACGAAGTGGATCAATGATGGCTGCTTCTTTTCCTGATTGGATATAGTAGGCGCCTTGCGCCAAACATCCCGTATAAATCTGTTCTACTTTCATGGTATCTCGATTTGTTGATACAAAGTTCGGAAGGATTTTAGCAGGAAAAAGTGATTTAGGTCACTTTGGGGAAAAGGGTTCTGGGTTCAAGATTATTGGCCGTCGAGTTCTCGGAGCTTGACTAAGATTGCTTCAAGACCGGTGGGGGAATCGCCATATTCAAAGGTGACCTTTTTCGAATAGCCTAGGCCGACGATTTGAATCCATTCGGCGCCAGCATCGGCGGAAACGACTCGATTGTTTCGGGGTATTGAAGGGTGTCCCAGCCGCGACGCGTGAGGGTTTTTCCCTCTTCCTGAAATTGATATTCAATGTAGCAATAGCCTCTGCACATGCCAAAACTTTTTCCCCAATAAATCGCAGTGATGTCCGAAGAGTTCATGGTCTTGGGTCCCACGCAGGAAAGAAAAAAAAGTCCGAATAAGGCGAAATACAGTTTCATTATACCTCTAATTAGCAAATGGCGGACCGAAGTGCAGAAGGGGCTAGACGAGCTTCGCCATCAATGCTTCCAGATTCTCCAAATAAACCATGTTCGGTCCATCAGAAAGGGCTTCTTCTGGATTTGGATGCACTTCCATAAAAAAGCCGTTTGCCCCAAAAGACTTAGCAGCAAGTGCCATTTGTGGAACAAACTTACGATCGCCTCCGGATTTACCGCCAGCGCCGCCTGGTCTTTGTACAGAGTGCGTACAATCCATGCATACTGGATAACCAAACTCTGCCATATCAGGTAGGTTTCTGAAATCCACTACCAGGTTATTGTATCCATAAATATTTCCGCGCTCGGTAAGAATAATCTGATCGTTTCCAGAGTCTTTCACCTTCTGAGCTGGATAATACATATCCTGACCACTCAGGAATTGTGCTTTTTTGATATTGACAATCTTTCCAGTTTTTGCTGTCGCAACCAAAAGGTCGGTTTGGCGACAAAGGAAAGCTGGGATTTGAATCACATCCACCACTTGTCCGATGGCTTCTGCTTGCGCACTTTCATGGATATCGGTAAGCAAGGGAAGATCAAACTTCTCACGCACTTTGGCCAACATCTCCAAGCCTTTGTCTAAGCCTGGTCCTCGGTAAGAGTTTATGGAAGTGCGGTTGGCTTTATCAAAAGAAGCTTTGAAAACGATGGGTACCTTGTATTTTTCTTCCATTCGTTTTAGCTCTTCAGCCACTGTATAAAGCAGTTCCTGGTTTTCAATAACACAGGGTCCAAGAAAGAAAAAGGTTTCGTTTTGAATGCGAGAGAATAGCGACATGGCACAAAGATATCAAGGATTTATGATTTGCTGCGCATGCCGACAACGAAAACCAAAACTGATCTCATATGATTATCGGGAGAAGCGAGTGCTTCACTATTCATCCGTAAAATGAGCCCGTTTTTTCTCTTGTTCGAATTTTTGTTGGTTGTAGTCCATAGTGCCACCGCGGGGAATTGAAAGCGATTTCCAGGATTCAGTCGCATGCAGTTTTGCGATAAAAATAATCTGTCCTATATGATAGGGATAATGGGCAAGTTGTCGCTCAATGGCTTCCTGAACGGTATGTCCCTGGTTGCGGATATAAATGATTCGTTCCCGGTTTTCAGTCTTTAGGGATTGCAAAGCGTTAAAAAGACATGTCCATCCTTCATTCCATTTTTGCATGACTTCCGCCCGGCTTTGTAAATCATTCTCGAATTCAGCCTCCCTTTCCCTCCAGGGTTTTTCTCCATCGGATTCGAGGAAGTCGGTCCAGCGCGACATCATATTCCCCCACAAATGTTTCACAATGGTAGCAATGCTATTACTTTCCGGATTGGCTTGCCAAAACAGGGCCTCGTCGGAAACCTGTTCCATGGCTTTTTCACCAAGCTCTTTATAGTAGTTGAATTGTTTTAGGATGGAATCTAGTTGATGCATTAATTGGGTTGGTCAAATTAGGAAGTATAGCGAAGATGAATTTCTCCTCATGCCTATTCTTTGCTTAAATAGGAATAAACCCACCCAGCAAGTATTGCACCTGCGATAGGGGCAAGCCAAAAAAGCCATAATTGCTCGATGGCCCATCCACCGGCAAACAAGGCCTGACTCGTGCTTCGGGCTGGATTAACTGAGGTATTACTTACAGGTATGCTGATGAGATGAATCAAGGTAAGCCCCAAACCGATTGCTAAACCACCAAAGCCTGCAGAGGCATTTTTATGGGTAGCACCAAGAATGATGATAAGAAAGAAAAAGGTCATGGCCACTTCGCAGAGAAGCACCGATACCATGGAGTAGCCATCCGGACTATGCTCTCCGTAGCCATTGGAGGCAAAACCGCCGAGCACGAAACCGCTTTTACCATTTGCGATGCCATACAAAATACTGGCACCCAGAATACCCCCAATCACTTGGGCAAGGATATATGGGAGTACTTCTTTTTTTTCAA
>JALRIQ010000021.1 GCA_023277325.1 Bacteroidia bacterium
CCGATTTGGTAAACATCGCGTTGTGTTCCAGTTGCAGGGTCGAATTGGCGGGTGAGGATATTCTGGGTATTCAATACGTTCCTCAAGTCAAGGGCCCATTCTTGAGTTATTCTTTTGCCGTTTACTTTATAACCAATGCGCACATCGATGCGACTATAGGCAGGTAGTCGGGTGTTATAGGCATCGTCGAAATTATACACAGCTCTTTTTTCATTTTGTGAGGCAGGAATATCAAGCGGTATTTCGCGACGGCCCCCAGCATAGGTGGCTTTAACATTCACCGACAAGGTATTTTTTCCTGCGATGAGCCATTCTTTTCCACCCAGTATATTGTACACGAAATTGCTGCTGTAGGCGGTATTTCGCCATTTTTTGTCGCTGGCCAAATATTCGCTTTCAAACAAAGAAGCGGTGGCAAGGAAATAGAATCCTTCTTTAAAATACCTTTCGAAAGTGAGCTCTACACCATAGTTTCTTCCCTGTCCATCGCTCACCAAACTATCGATATTGGGCAATCCGCCGAAGTCAGAACCAAAATTCACTACGCTATAAAAACTCGGATTTTGGGTTGTTGGTATTTGGGTAAGGTATTGATAATAGGTTTCTATTTTCAGGTGGTAGTTTTCGCCCAGATTTTGATCAATACCCAAGACGAAATGATGACTCTTCGTAAACTTGAGGTCCATATTTGTAAGGACCTGCGTGCCATCAGGAAGATTGGTATTCTGAAAATATATGGGCAGAGGCTGGCCTTGACCATGAAGTCCGTATGCCAGACTGATTCTCGTTTTGCTTGAGGCAGCGTATTTTAATCCAACACGAGGTTCAATGCTCCCGGTATTGTTCACGAAAAGGTGCTGAGCATGAAGTCCGCTATTTAAGGTTAGTCGGGTATTGATGCGGTAGTTCCAATTGACATAAGCCTGGGTAGTAAATGCCGCTTCGGAAAAATCATAATTGATTCGGAATCCGCTGGCTCGTGTTTCTCTCCAATCCCTCGTGCTGTCTTGCATGGTATTTTGGAAGCGGGTGGCGATTACACCAATTTTAAGGCTATGTCGGGCATTGAATTTATGGTTATAGAAACTGTGTAGGCTGGTGCGAAATACCTTGCTGGATGAGCTGAAGTAAAGCGATTTTGCATTACCGGATGTTTCGGAAAGCGTATCAACCGTTGAGCGATTTCTTTCTCCCGAAAAGCTGATCACCGATTTGATATAGCCGTTTTTATTGATTGGAATAACATGGGTTACGCCGCTGGCAAACATCCCACTGGCAAATTGGATGTCTTGCGGCCGCACACTTTTATTGCGCTCCACGCTATCGAGGGAAGAGTCGAAAATATCGGTTGCACTAATTCCACCCAATCCCCAAATTCCGAAGGTTCCCAGTTTTTTGGTGGGTAGGTGAATCTTCAGAGAAAAGTCTTGGTAAGCAGGTATTCCCGAAGCGCCGAACTCAAAACCAAGTTTATCAAATAAGGATAAGGTTGAATAACGGTAGGAGAAGAGGTAAGAGGCACCTCCCTTTTTTATTGGCCCTTCGGTGGTGAGTTCAATCCCATTGAAGCCCATTTGAAAGGTATGTTCCCTTTTTTCGTTGTTCCCATTGCGCATTTTGAGATCGAAAACACCGGAAGTTGCCGCCCCATACTCTGCCGGCCAAGCCCCAGTGAGGAAATCGGAATTAGCGAGGGTATTGTTGTTTAGGATGGATACTGGTCCGCCATTGGCTCCTTGGTTGCTGAAATGATTGGGGTTGGGAATATCCGCTCCTTCCAGGCGCCATAACATACCTAGAGGCGTATTTCCTCGTATCACAATATCGTTTCTTTGGTCGTTGCCACCACCTGCCACGCCAGCAAAGTTGGAGGCCATTCGGCTGGGGTCGCCAAGAGATCCTGCAAAACGGTTTGTTTCATCTATACTGAAGGTGCGCCCGCTTACGGATACCAAGTCGTTATTGGTCTCTGATTTTTCTTTAGCTTTAACGATGGCATCTCCCGTAGTATGAAGCTCTTCCTCGAGTTCGATGGAAAGTATGACCTCCTTGCCGATGTTCACGATGATATTGGACAGCGTAATGTCTTTATATCCCAGGTAGCTGATGCGAAATGATTGACGGCCAAGAGGAACTTTTTCGAGACGGAATTTCCCATCGACATCTGAAGAAGTTCCCAAAAGCGGGTCCGAACCCAAGAGAATCACTGTAGCCCCAATAAGCGGAGCGTGACTTTGTGCATCGATAATAGTTCCCCGAACAGTTTGCGTCTGCTGTGCATTAGCTACTCCAAACACGAGTAGACAAAGGAATACGAGGATCCCTTGGAGGAGAGCATGGCGTTGCATGAAACAAAAATGATTGAATTTGAAAGAACAGATGCTTCCTTTTTGACGATTTCTCCATTTTGGAGGATGAAGCGCAAGAATGCTGGAATCAGTTGTTATCATTTCTCCTGACAAAGTTCGATAAGCACGCCATTTGTCCCTTTCGGATGAAGAAAGGCAATACGTTTATTGTCGGCGCCATCCTTTGGTACTTCATGAATCATCTGGAAACCTTCAGCCTTAAGGCGCGTAATTTCTGCTTCGATATCATCCACGTCGAAAGCAATATGATGGATTCCTTCTCCTTTTTTCTCAATGAACTTGGCTATGGCAGAATCCGGATGTGTTGCTTGAAGGAGCTCAATTTTATTGGTGCCACTCTGAAAGAAGGAAGTGATCACATTTTCTGATTCAACCGCTTCTTCTTTATACGGTGGCCGCCCCAATAGCTTGGTGAACAAGGCATTTGATGCTTCGATATCTTTTACGGCAATTCCGAGGTGTTCAATCTTTCCAATCATGAGGCGAAAATAGGGAAAAGGTTAAGGTAAAGGATGAGGTCGAGATTAAGGTTGAGGAAAAGGAGTTAGGAATAAGGATTTAGGAATTTGGAGTCAGGATTGAGGAAAAGAGGGTAGGATTATATTTCGCGTCATGCCGAAGTCTATTTATTGGGGTTCTGTTCTTCGGAACAACATACTGCTGTCCATCAACTGTTGACCGTGGTCTTCTTCTTCGGAACAAATCACCGTGGACCATCAACTGTCGACCGTGGTCTTCTACTGCGGATCAACTCGCAATGGTCCATGGACTATGGTCTGTGGACCGTCGACTGCATGATATTTTTCCTCTGTATGAACATCTATTTATAATAAGATGTTACCTTTGTGTAGAATTAGTCTAAATAAGGAATATGTTAAACTTACCCATCTATCTGGATAATAATGCCACAACCCCTTTGGATCCTAGAGTTCTGGAGGCGATGATGCCATATTTAACCAATAATTTCGGGAATGCTGCAAGCCGTTCACATAGCTTCGGCTGGGCAGCGGAAGAGGCGGTAGACTATGCTCGCGAGCAAATCGCAAACTTAATCGGAGCCAATCCAAAAGAAATCATCTTTACTTCTGGAGCGACAGAATCAGATAACCTTGCATTGAAAGGGGTATTTGAAATGTACGCACAGAAAGGAAAACATATCATTACGCTCAATACTGAGCACAAAGCCGTTCTTGATGCATGCAAGCATTTGGAAAAACTTGGAGCTGAAGTGACTTACCTTTCTGTTGGTGAGGATGGACTTCTTAACCTAGCTGATTTGGAAGCAGCAATGCGTCCTGATACCATTTTGGTGAGTGTGATGTATGGAAATAATGAAATTGGTGTTATTCAACCAATTCGTGAAATCTCTGCTATCGCGCATAAATATGGTGCTTTGTTCATGACAGACGCTACGCAAGCTGTAGGAAAAATTCCTGTAGACGTAAATGCAGATGGCATTGATTTAATGGCATTCTCTGCGCATAAAATGTACGGTCCGAAAGGAGTTGGAGCACTTTATGTACGTCGTAAAAATCCACGTGTTAAGGTAACTGCACAAATGGATGGCGGCGGTCATGAAAGAGGGATGCGCTCTGGAACATTGAACGTTCCTGGTATTGTAGGATTAGGTAAAGCCTGCGAAATCTGCCAACAGGATATGGAAGCAGATACCAAACGTATCGTTGCTATGCGCGACCGTTTGGAGACTGAATTATTGAAAATTGAAGAAGCTTACTTGAACGGAAGCAAAGAGCACCGCTTGCCGCATGTAGCGAATATTTCTTTCAAATATGTAGAGGGTGAAGGTTTGATGATGGGAGTGAAAGACTTGGCAGTATCTTCGGGTTCTGCATGTACTTCGGCATCACTCGAGCCTAGCTACGTTTTGAAAAACTTGGGCTTGGACGATGAGTTGGCGCACTCTTCATTGCGTTTTGGCTTGAGCCGTTTTACCAAAGATGAGGAAATCGACTACGCTATTGAGCACGTGAAAGAAGCGGTTCATAAGTTGCGCGAAATGAGTCCGCTTTGGGAAATGTTCAAAGAAGGTATTGATCTCAAAACAATTGAATGGTCTGAGCATTAAAGCTTGGAAACATTTAATTTTGAGCACGAAATTTGTTTAATTAATAAGAGAATAATCAAGTGTAACAGGGTTTCCTGCTACCTAAAATAAAATACGAATATGGCTTACTCAGAAAAAGTAATCGATCATTACAGCAATCCAAGAAACATTGGAACCTTAGATAAAAGCAGCAATGCAGTAGGTACCGGCTTGGTAGGTGCACCAGAATGTGGCGACGTAATGCGTCTTCAGATTGAGGTGGACGATGCGACTGGAACGATTCGCGATGCGAAGTTTAAGACCTTCGGTTGCGGTTCTGCTATCGCTTCTTCTTCATTGGCGACAGAGTGGTTGAAAGGAAAAACCATCGACGACGCGATGAATATTGATAATATGGATATTGTGGAAGAATTGGCGTTACCGCCGGTTAAGATTCACTGCTCTGTATTGGCAGAAGATGCCATTAAAGCAGCAATCAACGACTACCGCGTGAAAAACGGTCTTCCTGCAATCGAAAAAATTTAATTATGGTTACAACAGACACAAGCAGCATGATCACTGCCACCGATAAAGCGGCGGCGCGTGTGGCTGAGCTAAAAAGAGAGGCAAGTTTGGATGAGACGTATTTCATCCGAGTTGCTGTTGAAGGTGGCGGCTGTTCTGGCCTTTCTTATAAATTGGATTTTGACAACGAAGAAAAGGCGGGAGATCAAGCCTTTGAAAGCAATGGTGTTAAAATCGTTGTGGACATGAAAAGCTTCCTCTACCTATGTGGTACCGAGCTGGATTTCAGCGACGGACTTAACGGTAAAGGCTTTGCATTCAATAACCCAAATGCTTCACGCACCTGCGGTTGCGGAGAAAGTTTCGCCGTATAATATTTACAGAGATTTATAGATGAAAGCCATTCCGAAAGGGGTGGCTTTTTTTTATTGAGGATTAGGTTAAGGTTAAGTCCTTCGGCAAGCTCAGGATGACATCATTTAGGAATTAGGAAAGTGATGAGCCTAGCGAGCCATAACCTGTGACCCGTAACCTAAAACCCCTTAACAGAAGCAAGTCCAATGAGAATCTTTAAATTCGCGACGTCATGCCGATTAAAGTCCTTGTTATTAGCAATTATACCGATTACCATTCTACCCGCCCTGAGGCGAGCATCTTCATAGGGTTAGCTAAACTGGGCTTTGACATTCATATCATGACCTATTTCCCAACTGGGCATCAAAAGGAGTTTGAAGAAGCAGGAATAAAACTCATCAACTTCCATCCTAGAAAAAAAAACGACAAGGCTGAAATTAAGCGCATTCGGGATTATGTGATCGCTGAAAAGATGGATATCATGCATTTGTTTAACAGCCAGTCGAGTGTTGCGGGGATTAAGGCCGCGAAAGGATTAGCAGTGAAAGTTTTGCTTTATCGCGGTTATGAAGGCAATATCAATTGGTGGGATCCTACCGCTTACCGGAAATATCTGCACCCGCGGGTAGACAAAATTTTCTGCAATTCAATTGGGGTCGAAGACTATTTAAAACGCCAGTTGATATTTGGAAAAGACAAGGCAGTGACCATCAATAAAGGGCATAATGTGGCGTGGTACCAAGGCTATGAAGCCATCGATATTCGCAAAGAATTAGAATTGGATTCCGATACTTTTCTGATGGTGAATGTGGCGAATAACCGAAGGATGAAGGGGATTCCTTACCTGCTCGACGCCATGAACCACCTTCCCTCCGATGCAAAAATTCATTTGCTTTTGGTCGGCCGAAACATGGACAACAAGAAGAATAGAGCCATCCTTGCCAAAGGAGCAAATGCTGATAAGGTGCATTTTCTTGGTTTCCGCACCGATGTATTGAACATTGTTAAGGCCTGCGACACCTTCGTTTTATCTTCTCTTTTTGGTGAATCCATTACCAAATCGGTGATAGAGGCGATGTCTTTAGGCGTAGCGCCAATCATAACAGATATTCCTGGAAATGTGGAGTTAGTAGAGGATGGAGTAAGCGGATTGATGGTTCCAAAACGCAATGGAAAGGCCATCGCAGAAGCAGTTTTGAAACTATACAATGATCCTGAACTTCGCGAAAAAATTGCCAAAGCCGCAACGGTGCATATCGCCGAAAATTTAAACGAACAGAATACCATTCTTAAGACCAAGGAGCTTTACGAGAGCGTCTTGGCTTAGTCCGCTCTGCCTTCAACCCTTACTCCTTTTTCCTTATTCCTCATTTTCCATTTCCCCTCATCCCATTACTCCCCTTCCCCTCATCATTTCATCGCGAACTAGCCCTCTGAATTCAATCGTTCACCTGTTGACGTAGTTGTAATTCTGGTGCCATATCCCACTCTGTGGGGCTTCTATGCGCGTGTGGAAAACTAAAATGGGGCAAAGTGGGGTGAAGTGGGGAAAAGTGTCATAAAATACCCTAATTTTACACTTTGAAAGGGTAAAGTATGCCTCAATTCATCGGAGAATACGAATGTAAAATAGACGCGAAAGGGCGGATTAGCTTGCCTTCCAGTCTGCGTAAGCAGATTCCGGAAGAGGCAGGGGACCGTCTTGTCGTCAATCGTGGCTTCGATAAATGTTTGGTGCTTTATACCCGTCAGGAGTGGCTGAAAGAGACGGAGAAGTTAAGTCACCTGAATTCCTTCAATAAACGCGACCGTATGTTTATCCGCCTTTTCAATAATGGCGCGACAGAGATACAGGTCGACAGCTCTTCCCGGGTAAACGTACCGAGTAAGTTGCTGGAATATGCTGATCTTTCGACCGAAGCTGTGCTTTTTGCCTACGGTAATCGGATAGAGATTTGGTCAAGACAGCACTATGATGAACAGTTAAACATTGATCCTGATGAGTTCAGTAGCCTCGCAGAGGTGGTGATGTCAGGAGATAAGGGAGGGCATGATGAGTAATTACCACGTACCGGTGATGCTCAACGAATGCCTAGAAGGCTTAAATATAAACCCCGGAGGAACTTTTGTCGATGTGACATTCGGAGGGGGAGGGCATAGTCGTGCCTTGTTGGAGCGTCTTGATACAGGGCGCTTAATTGCTTTTGACCAAGATGATGATGCGCAGGCCAATGCGCTCGACGACCCAAAATTCACCCTGGTAAATCACAATTTCCGTTTCCTGAAGCGCTTTCTGCGTTATGAAAATGCAATTCCTGTCGACGGCATCCTTGCTGATTTAGGGATTTCATCGCATCAAATTGATGAGCCAGAACGTGGATTCGCCCACCGCTTTGACGCGGCTTTGGATATGCGCATGAACCGCCAGGCAGGTCCTTCGGCGGCAGACTTAGTGAACGACTACCCGGAAGAAGAATTACAACGCGTGTTCCGCTGGTATGGTGAGCTTTACAATGCACGCAGCATCGCTTCAACCATTGGAGCGGCGAGAGCAAAAGGGCCAATCAATACAACCATGGAGCTGAAATCGGTATTGCACCGCTATGCGCCTCGAGGTAAGGAAAATCAGTTTTACTCCCAGGTATTTCAGGCACTTCGCATTGAAGTGAATGGCGAGTTGGATGTGCTGAAAGAATTTTTAACCCAAGCCGCAGAAGTGCTTGCCCCAGGTGGTCGCTTGGTGGTGATGTCCTACCATTCTTTAGAAGATCGTTTGGTGAAAAATTTCATGCAGACTGGCGACTTCGAAGGGAAAGAAGACCGCGATTTATATGGAAACCGTAATCGTCCGCTGGAGCCTGTTGGGAAAGCGATTAAGGCGAGTAATGCAGAGATAGAAATAAACTCAAGGGCGCGCAGTGCACGCCTACGAATAGCCGAGAAAAAATGAATCAGCTAAGAGAGAAACCAGAAAACACGGAGCAGCAAGAGCAGCAGGAAACGCCGAAGAAGCGTGGAAAGTTGATTGAGCTTGCCGACATGAGCGTGCCGGTGGCAGACTTACGTCGCATGTTCCCGTATATCTTTTTTCTCGCGGGGCTGGCCATCATCCATATCTACAATTCAAACCAGGCCATCAAAGTGGTGCGCCGGGCCGATGAATTGGCAAAAGAAATTAAAGAAGCACGAGCAGAATATATCAGTGTGAAGTCGGAATTGATGTACCGCAGTAAACAATCGCAGGTATCAAAAAGACTGGAAGGCACTGGGTTAAAGGAACTCAAACAACCCCCATTTAAAATCACAGAAACAGAAGAAGATCGCGATGAACGTTAAACGTGCCATACTCTGGAGGGTGTATATCGCCTTTGTTGCAGTTTGCCTTTTTGGTGTGCTGGTGGTATGGTATGCCATTAAAATCCAATTTGTTGAAGGGGATAAATGGCGGGAAATGGCCGAAGACCTCACCACCGATTTCCAAACAATCGAAGCGGTTCGGGGAAATATCTATTCCGACGATGGCTCTTTGCTGGCGACCTCTGTGCCAATCTATGATCTCCGTATGGATTTCAAAGCTGGCGGACTTACCAATGAAATTTTCAATGAGGAAGTCGATTCTCTTGCCTACCTCTTCTCTATTACCTTCAAAGACAAATCAAAAAGCGAATACCTCCGCGAGTTTGTAAAAGCGCGCAAAGAGGGCAAACGTTATTTCTTGCTCAAACGACGCCTCGGTTTTAAGGAGGTTAAAATGATGCGCGACTGGCCAATTCTTCGTCGCGGACAGCATAAGGGCGGACTCATCATTATCGAAAAAGACCAGCGTCAGAGACCTTTTCAATTATTGGCTTACCGTACCATTGGCTATTCGGTGGATGGTGTAGCGCCAGTAGGATTAGAAGGTGCCTATGACGGAGTCTTAGGGGGAGTTTCTGGTAAACGGCTCATGCAAAAAGTAGCCGGTGGTGTATGGATTCCGGTGAACGACGAAAATGAGATTGAGCCAGAAAATGGCAAAGACATCTATACCACCATTGACATCAACCTACAGGACGTTGCAGAAGATGCATTATATGAAACCTTGGTTCGCCATAATGCCCTGAATGGCTGTGCGGTTTTGATGGAGGTAGAGACGGGTCATATTAAAGCCATTGCCAACCTCACCCGCAAAAGTGAAGGCGTCTATAACGAGACCTATAATTATGCTGTTGGAGAAAGTGCGGAGCCTGGTTCAACCATCAAACTGGCTTCACTAATTGCATTGCTTGAGGAAGGTGTTCCACTGGAAGATTCGGTTGATGTAGAACTTGGGGTTACCACCTTTTTCGATAGAAAGATGAAGGATTCAGAACCAGGCCATTATGAAAAATTGACCCTGCAACAATCTTTTGAGAAATCGAGCAACGTAGGGATTTCTAAGCTGGTATATAAGCACTTCAAAGAGAAGCCACAAAAGTTTGTCGACTATTTCCTTCAGTTGGGTCTTGGCGAACCGCTGAATCTCCAAATTACTGGAGAAGGCAAACCACGTGTCAAAGAACCGGGTGCAAACGATTGGTACGGTACCACCTTGCCTTGGATGTCAATCGGTTATGAAACCCAGTCGACTCCCTTGCAAATGCTCACCCTTTACAATGCCATTGCCAATAATGGAAAAATGGTGAAGCCTAGTTTTGTAACAGAGGTGCGCCAAACGGGAAGGCTTGTCGAAAAGTACGAGCCGACTATTCTTCGCGACAAAATCTGCAGCAAAGAGACCATCAAAAAGGTGAAAATGACCTTGGAAGGAGTCGTAGAAAACGGAACAGCCCGTAATCTGCGCAATGAAAATTATACCGTAGCAGGAAAAACGGGAACAGCACAGATGGCGCGAGGAGGCAAATACAATAAGTCCTTTTACAAATCCTCCTTCGTGGGCTATTTCCCAGCCGATAACCCAAAATATACCTGCATCGTATCCATCAATGGAGCCTCCAATGGCGTGTATTATGGTTCTGCAGTGGCAGGTCCTGTATTCAAGGAAATTGCCGATAAAGTCTATGCAAGCAGCTTGCAGATGCACAAAGACATTCACCAAACCATCGAGGCGCCAAAAATTCAAACCCCTGAGAATTTAGCAGGCCATATGGATGAAATCCGCCATGTGATGAATAAGCTCGGGGTAGCGAATAAGCTTGAGGGTGACGAAGCAGAATGGGGACAAACCCGTCGCTTTGATAAAAGTATGGAGGTGCAAAAGAGGCCAATACTAAAAAACCTGGTGCCGAATGTAGTAGGCATGACCCTCAAGGATGCTCTTTTCTTACTTGAAAATGCTGGATTGAAAGTGCAGGCGGTAGGCACGGGAAAAATAAGAAAACAGTCGATGCCACCAGGCACACGTATTTATAGAGGTTCCACCATAGTGATTGAGCTCAGATGAAAGTCCTAAAAGATATACTCGCAGAATTGAGTCCCTTGCCGGGCAGTCAGTACGATGCCAAGTCAATGGTTTCCGGACTTGCTATGGACAGCCGGAAAGTGGAGAAGGGCTTTGCCTTTGTTGCAATCCGTGGAACCAAGGTCGATGGGCATAACTTCATCGATCAGGTAATTGAAGCTGGGGCCACGTGCATTGTGGCTGAAACCCCTTGTTCGAATACCTCCGTGAATTGGGTGCAAGTGGAGTCGACAGCCGAAGCTTTGGGCTGGATGTCGTCGGCTTTCTATAATTATCCATCC
>JALRIQ010000022.1 GCA_023277325.1 Bacteroidia bacterium
TTTTGGTGATAATCTGACGTCCTGGTGTCTCCGGCACATAGTCGAGGTTCGGCCATTCCATCAATACGCCATACCCTTCCGATTCCAGGTCGAATGGCAGGTAATCTTTGATGATTTTCCGAATATAGAAACCCTGCGAAATCTGGAAAGTCAATACGGGATCTTTAATTTTCTTGTCGAGTACCCGTTTTACATAAGCACGCACTCCCAAATCGTCGGAATAAATATGGTAGTTCGGCAAACGACCCCCGATTAAGATCTGCTTGAGATTCATCACCTCACAAAGCTCTCGGCGCATTTCATACAAACGACGACCAATTTTTAGTCCCTGGTATTCCGGATGAACCATCACTTCAATACCGTAGAGGGTGTCTCCTTCCGGATCGTGGTTGGTGATGTATCCATTATCAGCTATTTCTGCCCAACTGTGGTTGTCGTCATAATCCTCCATATCCACAATCAAACTTGTTGCTGAACCGACGATCTCCCCTTCGTATTCAATGATTTGCATCCCTTCAGGAAAAATGCTGTATTGACTTTCCAGCATATCCGTTTTCCATGGGGCTTGATCAGGAAAACATTTTTTTGAAAGTTTAATGATCTCCGAAAAATCCTCGGGTGTCGCGGTTCTTTGGATGATTGTTGGTTTTCTACTTCTTCTTACTGCCATGTATTTTTGTCTCCCTCGTTGGAATGTCACAAATTTGCCCAAATTTCAACGCCCATGCAAAATTTGAAATCCACGATAGAAGCCGCTTGGAATAATCGCGAACTCTTAAAAGAAAGTGCTACTGTTCAAGCAATTGAAGAAGTTATTGAACTCCTTGATAAGGGAAAGTTGCGCACAGCTGAGCCAATTGAAGGTGGCTGGCAGGTAAACGAGTGGGTAAAAAAAGCCGTAATTCTCTATTTCCCGACGCGGAAAATGGAAACACTTCATGCAGGTCCGATGGAGTTTCATGATAAAATGCGCTTAAAAACGAATTATGCCGAATTGGGCATTCGTGTAGTTCCTCATGCAGTTGCGCGCTACGGAGCTTATATCTCTGCAGGTGTGATTATGATGCCGAGCTATGTGAATATTGGCGCCTTTGTCGGTAGCGGTACCATGGTCGATACCTGGGCTACCGTTGGCTCATGTGCGCAAATTGGAAAAAATGTTCACCTGAGCGGTGGCGTTGGAATCGGCGGAGTATTAGAACCTGTTCAAGCTGCACCTGTAATCATTGAAGACGATTGTTTCATCGGATCACGTTGTATTGTGGTGGAAGGAGTTCGTGTGGGAAAAGAGGCCGTACTCGGCGCTGGGGTGACCATTACCCAAAGCACAAAAATCATCGACGTTACCGGTGATGAGCCTGTTGAAACCAAAGGTTATGTTCCTGAGCGTTCAGTAGTGATTCCTGGCTCCTATACCAAAAAGTTTGCAGCAGGCGAATATCAAGTACCTTGCGCATTGATTATTGGAAAACGTAAGCCTAGCACCGATCTCAAGACTTCATTGAATGATGCCCTGCGCGAATACAATGTAGCGGTATAGACGTGAGACATAAGACGTGAGACATAAGACGTGAGGCATAAGACGTGAGACATAAGACGTAAGACATAAGACGTGAGACATAAGACGTGAGACATAAGACGTAAGACATAAGACATAAGACATAAGACAAATTCTCAATCTAAACCTAAACCTCAACCTCAAACTTTGGCCCAAATCCTTGTCATACAAACCGCTTTTTTAGGCGACGCCATCCTCGGGACGGCAGTCCTGGAAGAGTTGCGTGCTCAATATCCGCATGCGCAAATCGACTATTTGGTGCGTAAGGGACATGAGGCCTTATTCGAGGATCATCCATTTATTCGGCAATTGCTGGTTTGGAATAAAAAAGACGGAAAGTACAAGGACCTGTGGAGGTTGCTCAAATTAATCAGAAATGCGCATTACGATAAAGTGATAACACTTCAGCGTTTTGCCTCTACGGGATTTCTGACCGGATTTTCTGGGGCCAAGGAACGTATTGGTTTTTCTAAAAATCCACTTTCCTTCCTCTTTACCCAGCGTGTACCGCATACCTATACCAAACATGAGGTATTGCGCAACTGTGATTTAGTCAAGGCCAAAACAAATGGCGCAACGAGTGATCCGCGTCCTAAGCTTTACCCGCAAAAAAGGCATTTTGAAAAAGTAAGGCATTATCAGAATGCCCCTTATATCACCATTGCTCCCGCTTCAGTCTGGTTTACCAAACAATGGCCAAAGGAGAAATGGATTGAATTCCTTTCTTCCATCCGTGAAGAGATGAAGGTTTTGATTATTGGTGGACCTGGTGATAAAACGCTAGGAGATGAAATTGCCAAGGCAACCCAAAACAGCTATCTCTCTTTTGAGAACCTTTGTGGCGAATTGGCACTGCTCGAAACTGCAGCATTGATGAAGATTGCGATGTTGAATTATACCAACGACAGCGGTCCTATGCATATCGCCTCTGCCATGAATGCGCCTACCCGAGCCATTTTCTGCTCGACGGTTGAAGATTTTGGTTTTGGCCCTT
>JALRIQ010000023.1 GCA_023277325.1 Bacteroidia bacterium
ACATCGAAGCTTAGAACCCATTCTTTAATTCTGGTTTACCAAATTACACGAAAATCAGGTCTACTCCAACTTTTAAATGTTACGAAACCGAAAAATAACTAGAATCAGGTACCTGACTAAAAGGTAATGTTCAGCTCGAGGGTTTCTTCACCGCGCTGCACTTTTACAACACGTTGGTCGCCTTTTTCCAGACTACCGAGCAGTTTCATGTAATCGCTCATGTCTTTGATTTCCATGTCGCCTACTTGAGTAATAATATCTCCTGCTTTAATGCCTGCAAGGAAAGCGGGTTTATCATCACTTACCCCGTCTACTTTCACGCCTGTTCCTGAAAAGGTATAGTCGGGCATGATCCCCATGGTTACCTTAAACTTGGTTCTGCCCATTTGCTTCTCCTTGGTCTTTTGGAACTCCATCTTAGGAATCGTGTCCAATTGGTTAACCAGATTCACAATGAGTTCAATCACTTCCTTTTCCCCTTTGTAATTGATTTTTTCAGGGGTATCGGTCTCTTTATGGTAATCAGCGTGTTGACCGGTAAAGAAGCCAAGCACCGGAATATCTTTTCTATAGAAAGAAGTAAAATCTGAGGGTCCAACACCGGTTGAATCGTGCACCAGGCTGAGGTTTTTGCTATTTGCGATGTCCAGCATCGAACCGAAAATTGGGTTGGTTCCAATTCCATGCACCACCAATGTGCGGGAAACCGAATCCAAACGACCCACCATATCCATATTAATCATATACGAAATGCTCTCCAAAGGAACGGTTGGGTTTTCAGACCAGTATTTCGAACCTTGTAGGCCCTCTTCTTCTCCAGAAAAGAAAATGAAAAGGTAATTGTGTTCTTCGATGCGGTCGTTGGTTTGAAGATAGCGTGCAAGCTCCAACATGGCAGCAACACCTGAAGCATTATCGTCAGCTCCATGGTGGATTTTCCCTTCCGGATTGGCTTCACGTGAACCGCCTAAAGCGCCTTCTCCAAGGTGATCGTAATGTGCACCAATAACAACTGTGTATTGCGCTGCATTGTCTACCCAACCAATCACATTTTTCCCTTTAATCTCTCCTTTATCCACCATTGGACCATGCGGATTGTCCGGATTCATCAGCTTTAGGTTGAAGGAAAAGTCCTGGTAGTATTTCTTGGTTCCTTTCGGATCCAAATTCAATTTCTTAAGCTCCTTAGCAATGTATTTGGCAGCCTTGCTTTCTCCTTTTTCACCAGTTCCTCTGCCGGCATAATCGTCGCTGGCCAAGGTATAGATATGCTTTTGCAGGTTATCAATGGAAATGATTTGAGCCGACAAATGCGGTGCAACAAGGGCAATAAGCAATAGGATGATAATTCTTTTCATGGTTGTGTATTCAAAAGGAATAATTCGTGCAAAGAAACAAGAAAGGAAATGATGTGGTTTTCACCGGAAGCCACAAAGTTTATAATCGCTGGAATTCGAAGGTGGGTGCACCTTTAACGCCATCTTCATCGTAAAAATCAATGAAGCGTAATTTGAAATAGATACCGTTATGGGAACGA
>JALRIQ010000024.1 GCA_023277325.1 Bacteroidia bacterium
AATATGCATGCCTTGAGGGGCATTATAAAGTCGGTAATGAAGGTATTGATGGAGATTTAATCTGCGGTAAAAGGCAGAGTCTGAAGCTTTATACTCTCGTCCGCCATAACCCGGGAAATAGAAGTTCATGGCGCTCAAACGAAGTGGCTTGGCTTGAATCTTCGCATAGTAGGGGATATTCGGTGGGGTAATCACCGGCATTTGGGTATTGATGCTCACCCCGGCGATATTGGCATTTTTGACGGGTTTTCCTTCAAAATCATAAACGGTTAATTCGGCAATAATTTCTTGCCCGGGATAAGCTATTTCAGGTAGGTTATGGACGATATTCAGTGATTGGGTAGAAGGAATAATCGTCTCTTGCGCATAATACATGGCCGCACCACGTAAATAGCGATAAGCTACTTGTACAGGTTCTTTCCCGGATAGAGGGATAGCCAATGAATCACTTGTCCCATGCAGGAAAGCTTTGCCTTTGCGGTAAAGGGTCCAGGTGAGTCCGTAACGGGAACCATCATCAAAATACAGGTAAAGCGAGTCGCGGGTTTTTTCTCCACGCACAGCCACTGCATTCCTGCTGTCGCTGGCAGAAATTTTTACCTGATTCAGGCTGTCGAGAACGCGGCAAACGCTGAAGCGCTTGGCATCTTTTATTGTGTGGGGTAAGGTAGTTTTATAAGCTTGGGTTTCGGAATAAAAGCGGTCGATAAGTTCAATGGTAACACTATCTGATACGGCCGATTTACGGTTGACGATAAATTCAAGAATGAGGTCGTCGCCTTCCCAACGTTGGGTATAATAGCTATACTCCTGAATGGCGAAGAAATTGAATGACCGCGTTTGTATGTCGTTATAAGGGGTGGTCACCTTGACTTGTGCAGATAAGCCATGGTCGATATAAGGCAGAAGGTGTTGGGGAACCTTAAACCAGGTTTCTTTTTCAGGTTCCAGATAAATGGTGGTATCGAAATAGTTCGTTAGCAGGCTGTCGTGCAGACTGAGATAGGGGACATGCAGCTTATTTGGGTTATATAGATTGAAATGCAGCTCGACTTTGGTCCCTGGCAGCGGTATATCATTTTGGTCAGTGGCAGTAATAATAAGGTAGGTACTGTCTTTCGGAAGCAGGTATTGGTCGCTTTGACGAAGGAAGATTTTGAAGTTGATGAAATTATAATGGGTGACTTTAAAGGAAATTGACTTGCTGCTGTTGCGTCGTGAATTTCCCGGATGGGTGAAAGTGAGGGTATAATTTGCGTCGAGCCGAATGCTATCCGGTATTTGCCAATCAATCCCGAAGGATCCATCGCTGTATTTTTTGGCTTCCATGCTCACGGAGTAGCGGTAATTGTAGTCGGATGACATGATCTGCGCCGTTACGTTTCCTCTAATTGGTCGCCCTTTGCGGTCCATGAGGAAGGTCTTGGCGTGCAAGGAATCAAGATGACGGAATTCGGTTTGGTTGAGAACAATAAAGCCGGCTTCAAAGGGACTGCGGTCTGGTCGAAGGAAACCAAACCAACCCCGTTTTGGTCTAGTTATGATTTGTCCTGTTCTGCCTGTTTCTGCGCTAAAATCGCGCTGATTGATGATTAAAAAGCCACCGGGGTAATGCAAGCTATATTGCCCTTTGGGTAATTTCTTTTTTTTGATTTCTATGCAATTGCAATGCGCCTCGTTATTCAGTTTTTTACCTTCAATATTGATGGAGTAATCGCTGATAAAACCGCTGGAGTCGTATAGGAATATTTGCCAGCTGTCTTCGAAACGGTAGGCTTTAAGCACAACATCCGACATGTGAATCATGGAGAAATTAGTCCCATATATGGTATAATGCACCTGGAGGAAATAGCCAAATGAACGTTTGGCTTTTAGGTATTGATAAGGGTTGCTGTTTAATTCAAGACTATCGCTTGGGTTTCTTTTTCCCAAGACGGAATCGGGTTCCAGCTTATTGCCGCGGTAAAGTTTTACTTCCTCTTCGTTGAGTTGATACAGGTACTTGACGGTTGGTAAGGTATGATCGGTGTTTTGGGCTTTGGAGAAAAGCGCAGTAACAACCATTAACAGGAGAAATAAGCTCTTTTTCATAGCGGTTAATTGAAGGTCAGCGTACCTATAATACGACATCCTCATTGGCAAAGTTGTAACTTAACATAAAGATAATTTGGATGGTAATATTGAAATGCTTTCTCGATGAGAACACTCCAAACAGAGCTAATCTAAAGCATTTGATGAAATCTCTTGATTTAGAATCATTTTAAATAGCGTGTTTTCGCGGCCATGTATTGGCTTTCGAAACTTCCCATTATTAACACCTTATTCTCTATATACTTTATCTACGAGATAGGTAAACATTGGTGGGTGAAAAAACATGCGATGCACCTTTTTTGGTGGTGTATCGGTATGTTTTTTATGGAGTAGGAACTTTGGTTGAAAGCTGGGTATGCTGGGCCGTGAAGAATCGGTATTTCACCTCTGGTCTATTTTTGGTGCCCTTTTAGGAGGTACTCCCTTTGCGCAGGGCAATGTTTACCTGCTAATGAAGCGAAAGATGGCGGATATTCTTTCGGACTGTTTGATCATAACGGTGCTGGTTGCCAGCTCAGCAGTATGGTTAAGCCGCGTTGATTAAA
>JALRIQ010000025.1 GCA_023277325.1 Bacteroidia bacterium
GGGTACCAAAAACAGCCACCAAAGCACCAATAACCATCCAATTTACCAAGGAGAAGCTTAATGCATAAAGCGACAGAACGTAGGCAGCTACCATGCAAAGAATTACTCCTCCAATAAGTCCTTCCCAGGTTTTTTTCGGAGAAACTTCAGGAAACAGAGGGCGTTTTCCTAAACTTCTTCCTGCAAGGTAAGCTCCAGTATCGTTGGTCCAGAAAAGGATAAATATGCCGAGTAAAGGAGAAAGACCGGCTCCTGGCTTTAGGTACAATTGGGTAGAGGTAAGCAATATGAAAGGCAGCACGATATAAAAAAAGGCTAAAGCCAGAGTTCCGGCGGCTTGAAAATTGGCTGCTTTGGGTTGAAAGAGTCCTAAAATTAATACCAGAAAAGGCAAGGACAACAAGATAGGAAGGTACCATAAAAGCGATTGTTCGCCGAGCATCCCGAAGGCTGTGATAATGTACAATAAGGTGCCTCCAATAACGCCGAGCATTTTCGCTGGATGACCTTGTTCCAATTCGGCATTCAAAAATTCCCAGATACAAACAGCTGTGATAAAAGCGAATAGTGGAATGAAATATTTGAGCCCTAGCAATAATGAGGCGATAACGAGGCCTGCATATACGGCCCCAGACAAGGTTCTTGTCCAAAAATTATTCATGATCTTCTTTTTCTAAGAGGTCTACAGCTTGATGCGCCTGATCTAAATGGCAATAGAGTTCAACCAGACCAAAGAGTCCATAGGCGGAATCTCTTTTATTGATCGCTACTACCTTGATTCCATTTTCTTCAAGCATGGCTTGCACGAGGCTTGCTTCATTGGGGTTTTGGTAGGTATTGAGTAATATCCAGTTTTCCTCCATTAGTCCATTGCTTCTCTTCTTTTCAAAAGTAGCAGGATTACGCTGCTAAGCAAGATAGAAACCACAAAACTCAGAATGGGTTGTCCGAAATCAGGCTCCATACTGGTGTTTGCTGCATCTCCGGCGAAATAGGTAGCTATAAGAGTAAGGGCATTATTCGTAAAATGGGCCAATACAGGTAACCACAAGCTTCGGCTCCAAAGTGCAAGGTAACCGAGGGCTAAACCAAAAAGGAAGAGGGGCAATAAGTAGAAAAACTGTCCATGAACCATGGCAAAAAGCAATGCAGAAATGGCAATGGATGCATGAGGATTTCCAGTGATATCATACAATAACCTCAATCCAACACGGCGAAAGAAAAGCTCTTCACAAAATGCAGGCAGTGCCGCCATCATAAACAAGTTGAAAAGCAGGTCAATTGGGGTTTGGTTCTTTAAAAAGGCAAATTGTGTATTGACGGCCGTTTCATGAAGCGCTCTTAATTGGGCTTCTATTTCCGCCATGTCTGCGGGAAATTCCCAGCTTAATGCCCAATTGGCGAAAAAAGACACCGCAGGCTGCATGGAAAATACCAGTAAAATGCTGAGACCCGCCATAACCGGGTTTATTTTGATTCGAAGACCTGTGCCATCTGCAATGTTTTCTCTCATAAAAGCGAGTTGGGCTACTGCTGAAAAAGCAAAAGTTCCTATAGAAGAGAAAACCTGTATATAACGTTGCGCATACAATACTGATCTGTCGCTGAAGTCGCTTCCGGCGGCCAATGCTTCTATCCCATCGATCCCAAAAAGCAGGGAACTTGTTTGTAGAGCCAGAGCTCCGAACATGGTCCCTCCAATAAGGGCCATTAGTATCAAAGAAATGAATTGAAGCACATACCAAATGCGGGGTTTTTCAAATTCTTCCTGGGCTTGTGGCTCTTGATTTTCTATCATGTCGTATCTTTGCACTCCGATTGATGCAAAGTTGGTAAAAATAGGCGACATAGAATTAGGTGATTTTCCAATCTTGTTGGCACCCATGGAAGATGTGAGTGATCCACCCTTCCGCTACGTGTGCAAGCAAAATGGGGTTGACCTTATGTACACGGAGTTTATCAGCTCTGAG
Source organism: Bacteroidia bacterium (assembly GCA_023277325.1). Taxonomy (GTDB): domain Bacteria; phylum Bacteroidota; class Bacteroidia; order UBA8524; family UBA8524; genus UBA8524. Next base: position 1,971 of record JALRIQ010000025.1, read on the forward strand.
GGATTAATCCGCGATGCGGCGAAAAGCATGCAGAAGCTGGATATTTTCGAATACGAGCGCCCTATTGGCATTCAGCTATTTGGCAGCGAAATCGAATCCATGAAGGAGGCCGCGGAAATTGCAACGGCTGCTAAACCTGATTTGATCGATATCAATTATGGCTGTCCGGTAAAAGCGGTAGCCTGCCGTGGTGCCGGCGCTGCCTTATTGCAAGATATTCCCAAGATGGTTTCCATGACGGAAGAAATCGTAAAAAGTACGCATCTTCCTGTTACAGTGAAAACCCGTTTGGGCTGGGACGACGATACCAAAAACATTGTTGAGGTAGCTGAGCGTCTGCAGGATATAGGGATAAAAGCCCTGTCCATCCATGGCCGCACGCGGAAGCAAATGTATAAGGGCGAAGCTGACTGGTCTCTGATTGCGGCGGTGAAAAATAATCCACGCATGAATATCCCAATTTTTGGAAATGGAGATGTGGATAGCCCCGAAAAAGCCGCGGCCAATAAGGCGCGTTTTGGAGTGGATGGTATTATGGTAGGTAGAGCCTCTATCGGAAACCCTTGGATTTTCAGAGAAATCAAACATTACCTCAATACAGGTGAACAACTCGATCCACCTACTTTAAATGAGCGGGTTTCGGCCTGCAGAACGCACTTCGAAAAAAGCATCGAATGGAAGGGCCCACGGGCTGGCGTATTTGAAATGCGCCGTCATTACAGCAATTATTTTAAGGGTCTTGATCATTTTAAACCTTACCGGACGGCCTTGGTTACCTCCGAATCTGAAGAAGAGATTCATCGAATCCTTGATGACATTTCTGAACAATATACCATGCAGCTGGTTTAGACCATACCTTGTCTTTTTGATTCAATTGAGAAAAGACGCATTTTCGCATTCGCTATGAAGAAAAGTTTACTGGCCCTCACTTTGTTGGGAGGAGTATTGATGGCCCTGTATTTTGGGTTACAAACATTACAAACGGCTGAAATAGAGAAGGCTGGAGAAGGTCCCGGCTATTTCAAGTTTATCCATGAAGTAAAAGGAGATATTCCATTCAATGCCGTAAACAATTGGGCGAAGCAAGCCCAATTATCCAAAAGAAGTGGTGAAGTCCTGGATAGCATCCGTGAGCTGGGCCCCTATAATGTTGGAGGGAGGACCAGAGGAGTTGTCATCGATAAAAGTAATATCAACCGTTATTTTGTTGCGGCCATCAATGGCGGAATGTGGGTGTCTGAAGAATCCGGAAAAAACTGGAAGGCCATCAATGAAAAAGAGATTACGCTCAATCTTTCGCATCTGGCACAAAATCCTTTAAACCCAGATATTCTTTATTACTGCACAGGAGAAGGAGCAGGTAATTCAAGTGCAGCTCCTGGAGCAGGAATTTTCAAATCAACCGACCACGGTAAGACCTTTACCCAGCTGAGCGCAACGGCGAATGGAAATTTCAATTCGGCCTGGCGTATTGTCTGCAGCACCACCGATACCAATACAGTGTATGTGGCCCTTAATTCTGGTGGCGTATATCGTTCGCAAGATGGCGGTCAGTCGTTTGAGCGAGTGGTAATCACTTCACGCCCAGTTTATGATATGGAAATTTTCCCTGATGGGTCTATCATGGTTTCCATACACAGACAAGGTGTCTACACCAGCACCACGGGAGATGATGGTTCTTGGGTGTTAGTGGATAATGGTATTCCAAGCGGAAGCACCGTGGGAAGAATTGAGT
>JALRIQ010000026.1 GCA_023277325.1 Bacteroidia bacterium
TACACCTTGCTCCAAGGTATAGAGCAAAGCATTTTCAATTAAGGCAGCTTGTTCGCTATGTCCTAGGTGACGAAGCATCATCAAACCACTCAAAAGCAATGAGGTTGGATTTGCAATATTTTTTCCAGCGATATCAGGTGCTGTACCATGAACTGCTTCGAAGATGCAAACATTATCACCGATGTTTGAAGAGGGAGCGAAACCAAGTCCGCCAACTAATCCGGCACAAAGGTCAGAAACGATATCTCCTTGTAGGTTTGGCAATACAACTACCTGGAAGCGGTCTGGCATAGATACCAGCTTCATGCAAAGGTCATCAACAATGATATCTGATGCCTCAATCTCTGGGTAGTCTTTCGCAACTTCGTAGAAAGTTTCGAGGAAAAGACCATCCGTCAATTTCATGATATTGGCCTTATGTCCGCAAGCCACTTTTTTAAAGCCTTCTTTGCGGGCCATTTCAAAGGCGAAACGATGTACTTGCTCAGAACCTTTTCTCGTGATAAAACGACGGCAGATGGCTACGTCGTGTGAGTTCATATGCTCGATACCACCGTAAGTGTCTTCAATATTTTCACGAACGATAGTGATATCGATAGGAATTCCTGCTTTGCTGTAAACCGTATCAACGCCTTTTAAAGTTTGGAAGTGACGACGGTTTGCATAGGTTGTCCATGTTTTGCGTGCAGTAACATTGATGCTTTTCATTCCCTTACCCTTTGGAGTTTCCATAGGGCCTTTGAAAAGGATGGTATTGCCTTCAATGCTGTCTTTCGCCTGGGGAGTCATTCCACTATTAAATCCTTGAAGGAAATAGTCTTTACCCATTTCAACGAAATCATACTCGAGGGGAACTTTTGCGGCATCAAAAATTTGAAGGACTGCGTCCATAATTTCTTCTCCGATACCATCTCCTTTTGCAACTGAAATTTTTGTCATAATGATTACTGTATTGCCAAACGGCTGCAAAGGTACGATTTTCATGTGCTAATTCATGTACCGACAAGGGAAAAAAGCCATGCATTTCCTCCATATTTGCGCGTATATTTTAAGCTTTCGACGAAAGGAACCTATTCGTTTTGATAATTTACCATGCATCCAATTCGCGCACTAATTCAACAGGGGGAGCACGATCAGCTCGATTTTAAACAGGAGATAAGCAGTGCAATAAAAATAGCAAAGACCATGGTGTCTTTTGCCAATCATAAAGGGGGCAAACTATTGGTTGGTATTCGGGATAACGGTGCAGTGGCCGGAGTGCGAAGTGAGGATGAAAAATACATGCTCGAAACAGCTGCAGCATTTTTTTGCAAGCCAGAAATTCCCTTGGAAATCAAAGAGTGGGATTTAGAAGGAAAAACTGTTTTGGAGGTGATCGTACCGAGTGGTCCTGATAAACCCTATTCTGCACTGGGCGATGATAAAAAGTGGTGGGTGTATATTCGTGTTAAGGACAAAAGTCTCTTGGCCAGCAAAGTAGTGGTCGACGTATTGCGCAGGTCGCAAAGTGACAAAGATGAGCTTATTGAGTATGGGCATAATGAAAAAGCGCTTATCGATTACCTGAAAAAAAATGAGCGCATAACAATCCAAGGGTTTTGTAAGCTCGTAAACATTTCTAAACGACGAGCGAATCGCATTTTGGTAAAATTAATCGGAGCAGGCATCATACGCTCCCATCAAACTGAGAAAATTGAGCATTATACTTTAAGTTAAAGCCACTTTCGTCGAAAATAAATAGCTTTTGGTATCTTTGATAGAGAACCGAAGGTCGATTAAAATAAAAAGTGAGGTATACATGAAAAAGGGGATTTTTCTCGTACTGATGCTTTTGCCTTTGCTCACCATCGCACAAAGCAGGCAAGCAAGGTTGGAGCTCGTAGCGATGGGTGGCGTTTCCGCATATTCAGGAGATGTTGGGGGCAATCAAACGAAGTTTTTAAGTGACTACACGGAGAATTTAGGCCCTGCTGCTGGTATGGGTCTGCGCCTTCATGTTACCAATTTCATGGCCATAAGAGGGAATTTTAATTATGCCATGATCAGTGGTTCAGATAGTTTATCCGGACAAATAGGGCGTAAAGAAAGAAATTTGAGTTTCCGTTCCCCGATATATGAAGGCTCATTTTTGTTTGAAATCAGCTTGTTCAACTGGCAGCATCTTGCTGGTGAAAAAGTAAATAGCACCCGGGGTGGAAGAGCCAACCTCTATGTTTTTGGTGGAATGTCGTTTTTCAGCTTTAAACCGCAAGCTTACTATCAAGGGCGTTGGTACGATTTGCAGCCTCTCGGAACCGAAGGGCAAGGCATTAAGCCCGTTACCCCAAAATATGAATTGACCTCAACGGCTTTGATAGGTGGTTTTGGCTACCGTTACCTGCTTGGCGGTCGCTGGTCATTGGGTATTGAAGCCGGAATGCGAAAGACCAATACGGATTATCTGGATGATGTCAGCAAAGAATATTGGGACAATGGACAAATCGCAGCGACCTATGGCGATTTAGCAGCGATTTTGGCTGACCGCAGTGTCGATTCTGAAGGCAATGAATATACCCGCCCAGGAGGTTCTCAGCGTGGAAGTTCCAAGGTAAAAGATTACTTTGGTTTCTTTCAGTTGACTTTAGCTGTGAAGCTGGGTAAAGATGGTAACTCGAGCCAATACGGAGGAAAACGATTCAAAACAAGAAGTCGCTGTTTCCAATTCTAAAAATTCCACATCAAATTGTACTTTTGCTCCATGAAATTTGGAGTAGTCGTTTTTCCAGGATCAAATTGTGATAAAGATCTTATCTGGGCAGTTGAAAGAGCTACAGGTTCGCCTGCGGTAGAGCTTTGGCATAAAGATACCGACTTGAAAGGCTGTGATTTTATATTTATTCCTGGAGGATTTTCTTATGGCGACTACCTTAGAAGTGGCGCTATTGCTAAACTATCACCAATTATGGGTGCAATAAAAGATTTTACAGCCAATGGCGGATATGTGATGGGTATTTGCAACGGATTCCAAATTTTATGCGAAAGCGGATTGCTTCCAGGGGCACTCCTTCGTAATAATTCCATGCGATTCATTTGCGAAAATGTCTACCTCAAACCAGCAAATTCAAGTTTGTTGACCCAAGGCCTCAATAAAGATGAAGCGCTTAAAATTCCCATTGCGCATGGGGAAGGACGCTACTATATCGATGAGGAAGGATATAAATCTTTGGTAGCCAACGACCAGATTTTGTTCCGCTACGCGACAGCTTCCGGAGAAATTACGGAATCAGCTAATCCAAATGGTTCTCTTGATAATATTGCTGGTGTTTGCAATGCAGGTAAAAATGTTTTTGGCATGATGCCGCATCCAGAGCGCGCTGCCGATGAGAATCTCTTCAATATGGATGGGATGAAAATCATCAAAAGCATCCTTCTCGCCGAAGCACAGGCTTAAGATTTTCTTTCGGAAAGATGAGTTTTATCTATCTTTCCTTTCTTCCTCAAGGGGATTTTATATTTTCGCTCTTTTGTAAAATAGGATGTACGCACATTTATCCGGTAAAGTAAGTTCAATAAACCCAACCATGGTGGTCATCGATTGCCAGGGAGTGGGCTACGAATTGCATATTTCTCTTTATACCTACGAGCGTTTAAAAAATCTCCCTGAAGCCAAGGTTTATGCCCACCTCGCCGTGAAGGAAGACGCGCATACACTCTATGGTTTCTTCGATGAAGCCGAGCGAATGCTTTTCCGTCAATTAATCTCTGTTCAAGGTATTGGTGCATCGACGGCACGCATGATTTTGTCTTCAGTGCAACCTCAAGATTTGGTGGGTGCAATAATTCAAGGCAACGTTGCGTTATTGAAGGGCGTCAAAGGAGTAGGTCCAAAATCTGCTCAACGAATTGTTTTGGAGCTGCAGGATAAAATGCAGAAACAAGATATGGAAGCCGGCTATTCCCTGGGTTTTGCTTCCGGAAACCGAAACAAAGAAGAGGCTATTGCAGCTCTTCTTATGCTCGGATTTGCGAAGACAGCCGTAGAGAAGGTGGTGAGCAAGCTTTTGGATGCACCTGGCAATGATGAATTGGCAGTAGAAGAAATTATTAAACGTGCATTAAAAAATTTATAAGCCTATCGACCGACTACTACTAGATTAAAAAGAGAAAATTTGACTATCAAAACGCTGTCTGGTCTGTTCGCTTCGGTGATACTGTCGGGGATTTTATTTGCCCTAACGGCAAGTCCCGAGCCAGCCTACGATTATTTTCCTTACTACTCTTTTGTTGGTCCTGGCGACAGTTCGGGCAAGAAGGATTCGCTTGCCAAAGATTCGCTGAATCTGCGCTATCCGATTCAGGATAATCCGCTGTATGGGGATAAGCCTATCAATAACCTCGACTTTGAAGATCCTCCGGCAATACGCACAGAGACCTACTTCGATACAACAGACGGAACCTATAAAACTCGGCAGATAGTTGGAGGTGAAGAATACCGCCCAACAGAAACAAAATCTTTTGATGAATACCTGAAAGAAGTTCAAAAGAACGAAACTCAGGATTATTTCCGCCAGCGTTCCAATGCCAATAGCTTTGTTCGTGGTGGTGGATTGATTCCTACCATTAAAGTTGGCCCTAAAGTATTTGATAAAATCTTCGGAGGAGGAACCATCGATGTTCGTCCGCAAGGATCTGCAGAACTTACCTTCGGATGGAATTATAATGTGGTAAGAAACCCGGCATTTACAGCGCGTCAGCAGCGGAATGGCCAATTCGACTTCAAGCAGAAAATTCAAATCAACCTTACCGGTTCTATCGGTGAGCGTTTGAAAATTGCCGCCAACTACGATACCGAGGCCACCTTCGATTTCGAGAACCAGATGAAATTGAACTGGGCAGGAAAAGAAGATGATATCATTCAGGCGGTGGAATTAGGAAACGTAAGCTTGCCGCTGAACTCCAGCTTGATTAACCCAGGGCAATCGCTCTTCGGACTAAAAACCAAAATGCAGTTTGGTAAAGTCTCGGTTACCTCTATCTTTACCCAACAACGCGGACAGTCGACTTCAACCCAGGTTACTGGGGGTGCTCAGGTTACCAAATTTGATATTCAGGCCGACAATTACGATGTAAATCGTCACTTTTTCCTTTCGCATTATTTCGCGGATAACTACGACAATTGGCTTTCTAATTTGCCAACGATTCAGTCGCCTGTAATTATCAACCGTATCGAAGTTTGGGTAACCAACCGCTCTAAAGATGTAAGCACTACCCGCGACGTGGTAGGGTATATGGATCTTGGTGATGGATCACCGCATAATTCACGCTGGGGAAATTCTCCAACAGCACGTCCTGACAATCAGGCGAATGCACTTTATGAAACGGTAGCCAATGGCCCAGGTTCTCAGCAAGTGCGCTCTTCCTTCACCACCGTACAAACTTTAGAGAGTGGGACTTTTGCCCTCGATAAAATTGAAGACTTTCAATACCTGTCGAATGCCAGATTGCTCAATGCGAATGAATTTACCTTTCACCGCCAATTGGGTTATATCTCCCTCAATACAGCGCTGAATAACGACGAGGTGCTTTGTGTGGCCTATGAGTATACCATCAACGGTGTAGCCTATCAAGTAGGTGAATTTGCCGTGGATGTGCCAGATGATCAGGCTAACCCAAAAATTCTGAACCTGAAGTTGCTCAAAGGAGCGACCATCACCACAAATCTTCCAATTTGGGATTTGATGATGAAAAACGTGTACTCTCTGGGTGCATTTAATGTGCAGGAAGACAAGTTTTACCTCGATGTAGTTTATGCGGATGACCTTTCAGGAGCTGACTATACCTATCTCCCCGTACAAAATGAACCCATTGTAGGCACCAATGTATTGATTCGTACACTTGGTCTGGATAATATTAACGTGCAGGGAGAGCCCACGCCCGATGGGGTTTTTGACTTCATTCCTGGGTTAACCATTTACCCCACTAATGGGCGAATTGTGTTCCCTGTCAGAGAGCCGTTTGGTTCTTATTTGAATAAGAAACTGACCCAGGTAAATAACCAGGAGAAGTATGTTTATCAGGAACTGTATGACTCTACCAAATGGTTGGCGCAGCAGGTAGTTTTAAAGAATAAGTTTTTCCTCCGTGGTAGCTTCCAAAGCAGCACGAATAATGAAATTTCGCTGAATGCCTTCAACGTTCCTCAGGGTTCTGTTCGGGTTACGGCGAATGGAACACCATTGACGGAAGGAACGGATTATTTGGTCGACTACACGCTTGGAAAGGTTACCATCCTGAATACGGGTATCCTGGAGTCAGGAGCAGTAATTGATGTTTCCTCCGAAAATACCAGCATGTTCAATGTGCAGCAAAAAACCGTGGTGGGTACCCGGGTAGATTATGCAGTGAACAAAGACCTTCTTTTGGGAGCAACGGTAATGCACCTCTGGGAGCGTCCATTAACTCCAAAGGTAAATATTGGAGATGAGCCGCTTTTGAATACCATCGTAGGATTCGATGGGGCTTATAAAACGGAATCCCGTTGGCTCACAAAAATGGTGGATTACCTGCCTTTTATTGAAACTAAGGAGATATCCACGTTAACGATATCAGGAGAATATGCGCAATTATTCCCACACCAGCCAAAGACCATTGGCGAACGGGGTACTTCTTTTATCGATGACTTCGAAGGATCAGAAACACCTTTCGACATGCGCTTAGGAAACAATTGGTTCCTCGCTTCCACGCCTGAAGGTCAGCCGGATATTTTTCCTGAAGGAAATCTTCTCGGAGTGGCCGCCGGAGCTAAAAGGGCCAAATTGGCTTGGTATACCATCGACCCAATTTTTCAAAGAAATATGGCGAATACGCAGCCAGCTACTCCGCCGCACCTTCAGAATAATACGGCAAGTTCTTCGAACCATTATACCCGTATTATCCAGCAGAATGAGGTGTTCCCGAATAAGCAGCTGCAGAACATGGCGCCTCAGAATTTGCCAACCTTGGACCTGGCCTATTACCCAAATGAGCGTGGTCCGTATAATTATTCGCCAGATAACCTGAATCCCAACGGAACTTTCAATAATCCAGAACAAAATTGGGCAGGTATTCAAAGACGAATTGAAACCAATGATTTTGAAGCAGCGAATATCGACTACATCGAAATGTGGTTTATGTCGCCATGGATGTATAACCCAAATATCCGCGGAACACTCTACCTGAATTTAGGCCAGATTTCTGAAGACGTATTAAAAGACAGGGCGAAGTCATTTGAAAACGGACTGCCTACGGATAATTCAATTCCAAATCAAACACGTACAACAGATGTGGCCGTGGTGCCTACTGGAAGAACGCTCAACAATGCCTTTGTAAATGAGGAGGCAGCGCGTGAACTTCAGGATCTTGGACTCGACGGAATGAATGATGGTGCGGAAAGAGATTTCTATCAAAACTACCTGGATACCTTAGAGCAACTTCTCGATCCAAGCGCGTATCAGCAGGTATTCCTGGATCCTTCGGGCGACAATTATTCGTACCACTCTTCCTCTAATTTTGATAATCAAGAGGCAACTGTCCTCGAACGCTATAAAAATTACAATGGTCAGCAGGGCAACTCGCCATTAGCCAGTTTCCAGCCTGATGGTTATCCTGTAGGAAAGACAAACGTACCAGACGATGAGGATATCAACCAGGATTTCTCGCTGAACACCATCGAAGAATACTACCAGTATAAAGTTGAAATTGACCCAACAAAATTGGTAATCGGACAAAACTTTGTTGCCGATATTCAGGTAACCCCAGTGGCCCTTGATAATGGTCAGACTGAACAAGTAACCTGGTATTTATTGCGTATACCAATCAGTGCCTACGACAAAAAGGTGGGTAATATTCAAGATTTTAAATCCATTCGTTTTATGCGGATGTACCTTAAGGATTTTGACACCACAGTGGTAATGCGCTTCGCCCAGTTCCAATTGGTGCGCGCAGAATGGCGTCGTTACCTGAAAACCTTGGCAGAGCCCGTAAATGGGGTGCCTACAACGCCTATTGATGATACCAAGTTCTCAACAGGTACAGTAAACATTGAAGAAAACGGATTCAGAAATCCAGTTCGCTACGTATTGCCTCCTGGCTTCTACCGTGTGGTGGACCCTACAACACCGGGTAATGTGCAACAGAATGAGCAGTCGCTTTCCTTGAAAGTATGCGACCTTAAGGATGGTGATGCCCGTGGGGTGTTTAAAACCACGCGACTGGATATTCGGAACTACAAAAAGCTGCAAATGTTTGTGCATGCGGAGGAAGCGGCGCCAACAGTGAAAAATGGCGATTTGCAGGCCTTCATACGGATTGGTACCGACTTAGAAAATAACTACTACGAATATGCCGTTCCATTGGTGATTACACCTGCTGGAGAATCAAGTCCGGAAAGGGTATGGCCGTTTGAGAATGAAATGAATATAGACCTGGAAAGCTTCTACCAAAGCAAGCAGCTCAGGTTTAATCAGAACGTTCCACTCACTCAGGAATTTACTACGGTGCTTCCTAATGGAGCTACCGTACGCATCAAGGGATTACCCGATATGAGTAATATTCGTGTAATCATGCTGGGGGTTCGAAACCCACTTGCAGATGGAAATCCTGGAGATGATGGATTGGCTAAATGTGCCGAGGTATGGTTCAATGAATTGCGAATGTCTGAGTTTGTAAACCAGGGCGGTTGGGCTGCAAACGGACGTATGGTTGCCAAACTCGCTGACCTAGGTAATGTAACGGCTTCTGTGAATTACCAAAGTATCGGGTTTGGAGGACTGGATAAAAAACTGAATGACAGGAACCTGAATTCTACATTCATCTATGATGTTTCCGGAACCTTTGAACTGGGTAAATTTTTCCCGGCGAAATGGGGCATTTCTGTTCCAATGTATATCGGCCGAAGTGAACAAATCATCAAACCGAAATACAATCCGCTCAACCCAGATATCTTATTGACCACAGCAATGGATCTTGCGCCAAATGAGGAGGAGAAAAACCGAATTGCGGATAATGCCATCGATAAAACGGTGCGCAGGAGCATCAACTTTACCAATGTAAGGAAGAACCGGGTAGGAAGTTCCAAGGCACATCTTTGGGATATTGAGAACTTCAATGTCAGCTATTCGTATACGGAGTTAAATCACCGAAATCAGCAAATTAAAGAAAGCCTGCAAAAGACCTACCGAGCCAGCTTGGGTTATAACTATACGGTAAGTCAGCCGGTTAAATTGCGGCCATTTAAAAAGATTGGCAAATCGCCATGGTTGGCCATTTTGCGCGACTTTACGTTGACACCTTACCCAACAACTTTGGGCTTCAGAACGGATGTGGATCGTTTCTATTCGCGGATGATAAACCGTAATAATGATAACCCAAACACTATTGTTCCTGAGCTTTATAACAAAAACTTTACGATGAATCGCTTCTACAATATGCGCTGGGATTTAACCAGCCAGTTGAAGTTTGATTTCACCGCAACGAATAAGGCCCGTATTGATGAACCAGATGGTAAAATCAGCCGCGGAGAAAATCCGGATTCGGTTCAACAGATTATTGATAATTTCATGAGCCTGGGCCGGAATATCAATTATCAGCAGACCTTAAATGCGAACTATACCGTTCCGCTAAATAAGATTCCTATCCTGAATTGGATCAGTCTTTCGGGCCAATACACGACCAATTACGAATGGAAAACAGCACCGCCAGCAGCAAGTAATCTGGGGAATGAAATTCAAAATTCGCAGGTGTATTCCGTAACCGGTCAATTCAATATGGTTACCCTCTACAATAAGATTCCGTACTTCAAAGATGTGAATCGAGGTAAACGGAGTAAACCAAAACGGAAGTCTGGAAAAGAAGGCGAGGAAGATCCGAAGAAAAAGGGTGACGACGAGATGAAAGGAGCAGGACCAGTTTTCGCCCGCTTAATCATGAGTGTTAAGAATGTGTCGTTCAACTACAGCGTAACAAATGGTCTTGTTCTTCCGGGATTTACAGGCAAAACCGAATACTTTGGAAATGACTTCAATACGAATGCCCCAGGATTACCTTTTGTGTTTGGTAGCCAGGATCCGAATATTCGTTTCCGCATGGCAGAACAAGGCTTGATCAGTAATGATCAGAATATCATCAATCAGTTTGGTCAAAAGCAAAGCATCACCTTCTCTCCAAAAGCTACTCTGGAGCCGATTCGCGACTTGAGAATCGACCTGACGGCCAGCAAGAACGAAATGCGCAACCTGACCTCGACCTTTAAAAGGGATTCATTCGATGTATTCCGGGATCTGGGACTTCAGGAAGCAGGAAGTTATTCCATTACCTTCTTCTCGCTTCGGACGGCCTTTGATAAGGTGGATAAAAAAGGAAAATCAGCAACCTTCACCCAGTTCGAAAACAACCGATTTACCATGTCGCGTCGTTTGGCGTTGGAAAATGGTATCAATCCAAATAATACAGATACAAGTGGTTATGTGGTTGGATATAGCCGCAAGCAACATGAGGTATTGATTCAATCCTTCCTGGCTGCTTATGCGGGTAAGGATCCAAATGCATATGGGTTAACCGCTTTCCCGCGTATCCCATTCCCAGCATGGAATGTGACCTATAGTGGACTGAACAGAATCAAGAGCTTGGCGAAGATTTTCACGAATATCACCTTCCGTCATGCCTATAATTCGCAGTATTCGGTACAAAACTTTACAACGCCTTTGAATCAAGGGCAAGGTGCAAGTAACAGTACCGATTATTCTCCACGGTATATCATCAAGAATATTACCATGGCGGAACAATTGAAGCCATTATTAAGTGTTGATGTTTCCTTCAAAAGTGGCTTAACAACGCGATTGGAATACAGCAGAACGCGCACGGTGACCTTGGAATTAAGCAGCTACCGTGTAACGGAAAACAGAACTTCTGAGTTTATTCTCGGTTTTGGTTACAAAACAAAAGGAGTGCGTTTACCATTCAAGATCAACCGCAAAAAACCTTACCTGAAGAACGACTTGAATATTCGTTTTGACTTCAGTATCCGTGATTCCAAAAATGCGGTTTCAGAAATTGATAACGTAACAACAATTCCTGCTTCGGGTAACCGAATCATTTCAATCAAGCCGACCATCGACTATAGTATATCTGAGAAGTTGAATCTTCGGATATTCTACGATAGAAGGGCAACTCAACCGGTTGTAGCAACATCCTTCCCAACAGCCATTACGCAAGGAGGTATTCAGCTTCGGTATACCATTCAATAAGTCAGAGATTTATAGCAAATAAAAACGGCCCGTCCGATTGGATGGGCCATTATTTTATATCTGTTTACTAACTATTTTTTAGCCATATTTAGTGGATAACGAAGGTTATTATAGCTCATGATATCCACTTTTACTGCGCCTACAAGAAGGTCGGCTTTAACGCGAAGTGGAACCTTGTTCTCATCATCGCTTACCCAAAGCTCTAAACCTTCCTGGTCTTTGAAAACGCGGTCTGCAACTACCATCGGGATTACTTTGATGGCATTCACTTTCCCAATATCCGTTTTGAGCACTTCCCTTTTTACAAACTTGATTTTAAGGTCGTATACTTCTCCATCGAGATAAACTTGAAGGGGAAAGAGATCGCCCCTTTTTGCATTTTTTACATCCAGGGTGCGGGCGTAATAAATGGCTGAAATCACATCCTGGATATCGCCTTTAAATTCCACGCTTCCTTTTTTCGCACTGCTAATTTTCTTGTATTGGTAATTAAAGATGGCAAAGTCGGAGTCTTTATAAGATCCTTCTTCCATCACTTTTGAAAACTGCAATGGCTGACAGCCCTCTTTATCTATATAAGTCTGGTAGTGATCACGTACTTTAAAGAACCAGTCAAAGCCAGAGTAGGAGCGTCCTTTTGCATGGATATGATGCGCTTCTCTTTTGCCAATTATTTTGAAGTCATCTTCAATATGCATGTCGATTTCCCCAGCGTCGATTACTCCGTAATGCACGCGGTATTTTAATCGTTCGCCATTTGCCCAAGCATTGTTGGTCCATTGACGATGTGCGGTGTCGGTAGTTTGTTGAGCTTGGTCAGAGGCGTCATTTTGAATGAGCGGAGACCCGGCCAGCATTGCAGCGAAAAGGGGAAATAAGATTTTCATAGCTCATTGCTTTCCCTCTAAAGTTCAAGAAATGTTCCAAATTAAAAAGCACGAAGCAATTGCCCGGTTCCCTGACCGCTTAATTGAGGGCTATTACTCGGATTTTTATAATAAAGAATATCTCCGGAATTTTCAATTTGACACTCCAATGTGCGTTCGGCCATTGTATGGATTTTATTAAGGCCATAATGGTGGATGAACACGTCCTCGCATTGCAAACCTCTTCCATCAAATACCCCGGTTTCGAAATTAGTCACTTTTATCACACCGGCTCTGCCTCTTGCAAGGACTTCTCCCGCTTCGTAATGTTCAATCCAGAATCGCGTACCATCTAGTTGTAAAAATTGATTATGGGTGCTTCTGTGGTCGAATTGGAGGAAATCAAATCGGAGGGTGTCTTGTGTTTGGATGGAGGCGTCATCGAGTGTATAGAGGAAATCCAATTTATCGTCGATATAGACGGTAATGGCAATTCGGTCTTTTAATGACCTTAACCATTTGCAGCGATTATGGTCGCTGAGAAATAGGGTGCCTTCTTTTACCTCGGCACGGATGCCGCTGAAAAGATTCCCATATCCTTCAAGCGCAATTATGCCTTTTTTTGACGCATCTGTTACCAAAATAACATCTAAACGATCCGCTACAGAAACGGCGTGGAAATCCGATACGCTGCGTTCAATGCGAGTAAAATCTCCCTTTTCTGTACAATCCTCCTGAACTTTTTGGCAGGAGATGAAAAGGAGAAATATCAGTGCTGAAATATGGTATATCCGATTCCCCATTCCATGTAGTCTGCACGTGCGAAATGTGTTTTTAATGTTACACTCGCTGAAAGCTGTGGTGTGAACATGTATTTCATTCCGACACGTTGATAGATTAATCCTTTATTCCATTTTGGAGAATATGCGTACATGCCGCCTTCTCCAATGAGGTGTAAATTTCCGAGCAAAAGTTCGCCGCCCAGAGTCAGTCCTACTTCCACCGAATTTCCCAAGTTGGCCTTTTCCTCAAGCTGGTTTGGATTATCTCGGAAGGCATAACCCTGATCATAGAAAAAATCGGCTCCGGCGCTGAAATTAATTTTCTCCATGCACCAGAAAAAGTTCTTATAGCTAAACTCAGCCACAAATATGCGCTTGGTATAGACCAATCCGGTTTCTTTGGTTGCAGCAATGAGGCGAAACTCCTGTTTCCGTTTTTTAGCGGTAGAATCCTGCTGGTAAATTTGCGTTTCTATGGCCTTAGCATGGAAATTATACCCCAAACCGATACCCGCTTCGACGCTGTTCATTCCCAGATTGGGCATTTTATAGTTAGCGTTTGAAAAATGGGTGATACCAAACACAGCCGAAAATTCCAGATGCTTGGTGAACATTAGATGGTACAGGAAATGCACGCGCATATTGGCGTTTAGATGACTGCCTATCGCTTTGTTTTGTAAGTTGTCGAGCGCCCAGGTTTTGGTGAGATACCCCAATCCAGAGCCAACGCGCAAGTTTAGTTCCTGACGAGGTCTATCAATCAGTTTAAGTTCTGCAAAGGGCAATATCCCAAAAGCCTTACCGCCGATATCAGTTCCGAAGTCAAGGTAGGCGAAACTGATGCCTAGCCGGGGTGATCGGTAGTTCCTGGTCCAATTCAGGCGGCTATTCTGGGTATGAAAATAGATGTTGAAATCAATGCCATTGCTCGGTGCCTCGAGGGGAAGCATGGTTTTGCGGTGTGCCCACATGTAGCCATGACTGCGGTAAACAGAAAATCCTG